>DATKZW010000677.1:0-2163 GCA_035527775.1 Sumerlaeia bacterium
GACGGCGCGTCTCCCCGTCGCGAGCCCTCTCGACATCCCTACGCCCGATCATGTTATCCGCAAGGGGGGCGCCATGCAAGAGAAGAAGCGCAGAGCGCGACCGAGGAGCGCCTCACGCCACGTTCGCCTTTGGAGCGCGGCCTTGAGGCGGAGTGTCTCGCATCCGCGAATCAGGCGAATCGGGCGAAGTCGGCGCCCGCAGCGAGTGTCTTCTGTCTCCGCTTTTTCCCTCACCGACTTTGGGTTGCGTCGTGCGAGCCCTTCGGCGGCGGCGGGGACGCCGCCGCTTCAAAATCGACGCCGTTCACGTCCTCGCCCTTCAGCGTCGCCTCGCGCTCGGCGGGTGTGAACGCGCAACCGATCTTCTCGGGCATGACCGCGCGCCCGCCGTCAATGATGCCGCGGATTTCGTATCTGCCGTCGGGGCCTGTGTCCGCCCAGTGTGTGTAGCCGCTCCGGACGCGCACGCCGGCCAGAGGACGGCCCTCTCGATCCACGACCCGGCCGCGGATGCTGTGCGTTCCCGGACGTTCTTCGAGCACGCCCTCGAGCCAGGCGCGCAAGGCGCGACGCTCGGGAATGTCGCGGAGCGTCCACTGGTCGTTGTGGTTGCGGAAGGCGATCTCCTGGAACGTGAAGGGCGCGACAATCCCGGTTTCGCCCAAGTAGCGACGCGTGGCGGCCAAGTCGAAGGTCTTCCCGGCGGTCGCCTCCTGGCAGACAAAGGAGGCCCGGCCCTTCAGTCGCGCCAGGCGAGCAAGCGCCGAAGGCCGGTCGCACCCGGGCCAGGGCATCGCCACTCGCACGCCGTCGCACTCCCCATAGGGGATGAAGGCCAGCCAGACGTCGGCGATCTCATCGCTGTGCAGACCCACGCGCCAGCACGCCAAAGCCCCGCGGGAAAACCCGGTTACGATGACGGCCCCGGGATCGCCGCCGTACTCCTCGCAGACCCGGCGGACCGTCTTCCTCGCGTACTCCACCGTGGAGGAGATGTCGCCGAACCACATCCGCGCGTTGCGCTGGTTCTGCGGGTCCACGCATGGCATGCAGATCCAGATGAACCCCTTGCCTCCCGAGATGCCGTAGCCAAGACTGCTGCCCTCGGGACAGCCAAGCGAGACGTCCCCGTGGGCGTTCCTGTACGGCCCGTTGCCCGCGTACTCGACGATCACGGGGTAACGCCCGCCCGGTTTCCAGTCGGTCGGCAGGTAGAGGGCGTGGTACACGTCGGTGTCGCGGCGCTCGGGCGCGACGCACTTCACGCGCTTGCCCGGCGCCGGCTCTCCCGCCGTCATTTCCGGCGTCGTCAAGTCCGGCGCGACGGAACGGATGTCGGGGCATTCTTTCTCTGGACTGTCGGCGTTTGGTGAAGCGGCCATCATGGGTGAGCGACCTCCGAGGAACAGGCTGACCGCCAGAGCGATCGACGCGTAGTGTTGCACTGTGGTTCTCCCCCTTCAACGGCATTTCTTCCGCACTCCTCGCACTGGAAGAAGGGCCGGAAAAGAACGTGGCCCGCGCAACGCACCTCGCTTCGCCGGCGTAGGCGAAGAAGCCGTGGCCGGTCTCGAAGTAAGGCATGCGGCCGCCGGCGAGTGCCGCCGTTCGTTCGAAAAACTGGTTTTGCGAGGTTTAGGGTGGTGGGCCTAGGTGGGTTCGAACCACCGACCTCCCGCTTATCAGGCGAGCGCTCTAACCAAAACTGAGCTACAGGCCCACGCCCCCGTCGCGGGGAAGAACGAAAGTAGTCCGCCGCGGCCCAAGAGTCAAGGGGAAATCGAGTCGTCAAGGGGAAGCGAGATGCGCCCGTTCTCCCGCCGAGCGGCACTTTGCCCTTGACTTTCACCCCTTGCCGAAAGCCTTTTAGCAGGAATGCCGGCGGCCAGGACGCGAGTCCCGGCGCAGGCGAAGACAAGTCGGCGGAGAACGCCGATGCCAAAGTGCGCATTTACCGATCGTTTGTCATGACCGGCAAGGATCGGTCGGCGCGCAACGGGAATCTGGAAGGGAGAGAAGGTCCATGGCAGGGAAAGTCAAAGGAAAGGTGAAGGTGGCTATCATTGGCAGCGGAGGCATTACGGGGGGACACGCCCGGGGAATCCTCGAACACTCGGACCGCGTCGAGTGCGTGGCTCTCTGCGACATATCCGAGCGCAACCT
>DATKZW010000678.1:0-5554 GCA_035527775.1 Sumerlaeia bacterium
CGACATATCCGAGCGCAACCTCAAGGCTCGCAGCGACCAGTTGGGCGGCGTGGACGCGCAGTATAAGGACTGGAAGAAGATGCTTAAGGAGATGGACGACCGCCTGGACGCCGTCGTCATCGGCCTGCCGCACCATCTGCACGCCCCCGCGATCCTCGACTCGGTGGCGGCGGGCAAGCACGTCCTGTGCGAAAAGCCGATGTGCATCAGCCTCGAGGAGGGCGATCGGATCGTCGAGGCGGTCGAGAAGGCGGGCGTCACGTACATGTCGGCCCACAATCAGCTCTTCATGGCATCAGTGCAAGAAGCCAAACGTCTGCTCGCCGCGGGCGAGATCGGGCGCGTGCGCTGGATTCGGTCGCAGGACTGTTTTGTCGCGGGGGGAGCGGAAGGGAACGCGTTCAAGGGCTCCTGGCGCGCGAAACTGGAGACTCAAGGCGGCGGCGAGTTGATCGACACGGGCTACCACCCGACTTACCGCCTGCTCTACCTCGCGGATTCCGAGATCGTCGGCGTGCGCGGCAGTATGGGCCGCTATCAGCAGAAGATCGAGGGCGATGATACGGCGAGCGTCCAAGTTCGCTTTGCCAACGGCGTCATTGGCGAGATCTTCACTTCCTGGGCCATGGAACTCCCTTACGGCACGCACCACATCCACGTCATCGGCGAGAAGGGTCAGATATTCGGGTCCGGCAATGACCTTTACATATGGCGCCGGGGCGAAAAGGAGCCGGAGAAACGCACGCTCCCCGGCGGAGACAGCTTTGTGGCCCAAATGGGCTGTTTCGTCGACTGTCTGCTCGACGGCAAACAACCGATCCACGGCGCCAAGGAGGGGCGCGCGGTTCTCGAGGTCATCCTCGGCGCCGCCCGAGACGCCGAAGGGTGGCAGGAGTACGCGCACGTGAGGGAGGAAGGATGAAGGCGGAAGCATGAAGGAGGAAGGATGAAGGCGGACGGATAGGATCGCGCAGGAATTCCGACGTCAGGAGTCGGAAGAGATCGTAACGCGGGCGTCTCGCCACGAAAAACGCCACAAGGAGCAACACGTCATGAGCAATACGCGAACGGGACAGTTCACCATCGGCTTCCGCCGCGGCGGCGGCTGGCAGAGCGATCTAGAGGGGCTTCTCGCCTGGGCAAAGGAGAACGATTTCGGCGCCATCGACCTGGGTCGTGACGCCCCAACGGCAGGCAAGGCGGTCCTGGAGGCCGGTCTGAGAATCGGATCGGCGGACCTTCCCGAAATGCAGAGGATGATCTCCAAGGACAAGGCGCGACGCAAGGACGCCATCGCCAAGAACGCGGCGCACATCGAGGCCTGCGCCCCCCTCGGGCCGATCAACCATTTCCTCGTGATGCTGCCCGAGGACCCCGGCCTGCCGCGAGCGGAGAATTTCGGCTACATGGTCGAGGGTTTCTCGCAGCTGGCGCCGGTTATGGAGAAGCGCGACGCGCACCTCGTCATTGAGGGGTGGCCCGGGCCGGGCGCCTTGTGCTGCACGCCAGAGACGCTTCGCGCCTTCTTCAAGGAGTGCCCCTCGAAGGCCATGGGCGTGAACTACGACCCCTCCCATCTGATTCGCACGGGCATCGATCCGCTCCGGTTTCTGGGCGAATTCGCCGACCGCGTTCATCACATCCACGGCAAGGACACGGAGCTGCTATCGGAGCGACTGTACGAGTACGGCAACCTCCAGCCGGCCGCTTTCGCCAAGCCCTTCGCTCACGGGGAGCAATGCTGGCGCTACACCATCCCGGGTCACGGGCAGATGCGCTGGACCGAGGGGTTCCGCATTCTCGAGCAGGCGGGCTACAAGGGCTGTGTGAGCGTCGAGCTCGAGGACGCGAATTTCAACGGCGCGGAAGTCGGCGAGAAACTGGGCCTCAATCTGGGCCGACGCTTTCTCGAAGGATGCTGATTCGGGCCGACGGTTTGGCGCGCATCGAATTCCGGGTTTGAATCCTTCGGAACGACCGGGTACGATACGGGACCGTCTCGCCGGGGCGTGGCGAGACGCGCGTTGCGCAACGCGCCCTCGTCTCCGCCGCGAGAGCGCCGGCGGCTCGAAAGAATTCTTGCTGCGCAAAGGGAAGGTTCTCCATGTTTGACGAGAGGTTCTACTCTCACGCCGAAATCGAGCCGAAGTGGCAGGCGCGTTGGGAGGAGGAGCGGGCGCGCCCGGCGCCAGGTCCGGGGCGAGTCCCCGGCGAAGGGCGGGAGAAGTACTACGTGCTGGAGATGTTCTCCTATCCCAGCGGCAAGCTCCACATGGGGCACGTGCGCAACTACACGATCGGCGACACGATGGCCCGCCATCTTCGGATGCGGGGCAAGGAGGTCCTTTATCCCGTGGGTTTTGACGCCCTGGGTTTGCCGGCGGAGAACGCCGCGATCCAGGCCGCGCGCGCGCGGGGCGAGGCCGTCAACCCGGCGGAGTTCACTGAGGCGTGCATCGCCGACATGAGCGCCGGCCTGAAGCGGATGGGCTATTCCTACGATTGGGACCGCTTGACGGCGACGTGCCGTCCCGAGTACTACCGCTGGAACCAGTGGATTTTCCTGCGCATGCTCGAGAGGGGACTTGCCTACCGCAAATCGGCGGCCGTCAACTGGTGTCCCGACTGCAACACGGTCCTGGCCAACGAGCAGGTTCACGACGGCAAGTGCTGGCGCCACACGGAGACGGGCGTCGAGTTGCGTCAGCTCGCGCAGTGGTTCTTCAGGATCACCGACTACGCCGAGGAACTGCTCGCCGAGCTTCCCCGCCTCACCGGGTGGCCCGAGCACGTCCGCATCATGCAGGAGAACTGGATCGGACGCAGCGAAGGCACGCTCGTGAACTTCCCCATCGAGGGAAGCGAAAGCGCAATGCCCATCTTCACGACGCGTCCCGACACGCTCTACGGCGTGACGTTCATGTCGCTCGCGCCCGAGCATCCTCTGGCGCGGGACCTCGTGGAAGGCACGGAGTACGAGAAGCCGGTCGTTGACTTTATCAACCGCGTTGCGACGCAGGACCGTTTCATGCGCACGGCCGAGGACCAGGAGAAAGAGGGCGCCTTCACCGGCCGATACGCGATCAATCCCTTGTCGCGGGAACGCGCGCCCATCTACGTCGCCAACTTCGTGCTGATGGAATACGGAACGGGCGCCATTATGGCCGTTCCCGCCCACGATCAGCGCGATTTCGAGTTCGCCAGGAAACACGGCGTTCCCATCAAGGCCGTTATCCGTCCCGACGAGGAGACCGCGCCCATCTCGGACGAGCAACGCGCGAAGGTGGTCGAGTGGATCGAAACCGGTTGTCCCGCCGACGGCGAAGGCATGAAGGGGGCCTTCATCGAGCCGGGGGTGCAAGTCAACTCCGGGCCATTCGACGGTCTTCCCTCCACGGAAGGAATCGTGCGCATCGCCGAGCACGTCGAGAAGAACGGCTGGGGCGCGCGGACCGTCGAGTACAAGCTGCGCGACTGGCTCGTATCGCGCCAGCGCTATTGGGGCACGCCCATTCCCGTCATCTACTGCGAAGACTGCGGCGCCGCGCCGGTCCCCGAGCGGGACCTTCCCGTGGTTCTGCCAAAGGACGTGGATTTCTCCAAAGACTGCAACCCGCTCCTGACCAACCCCCAGTGGCTCGCCGCCCCTTGCCCCAAGTGCGGCCGCCCGGGACGGCGCGAGACGGACACCATGGACACCTTCGTCGATTCGTCCTGGTATTTCCTGCGCTACTTGGATCCCCACAACGAGTCGGCGCCCTTCGACAAGAGCCTGGCCGACGCGTGGATGCCGGTGGATCAGTACATCGGCGGCGTCGAGCACGCCTGCATGCACCTCCTCTACGCGCGTTTTTTCACGAAAGTGCTGCGCGATCTCGGGCTGGTCCAAATCGACGAGCCCTTTCAGCGCCTTTTCACCCAGGAAATGGTGTGCAAGGAACACACCTTCAAAGACGGCGCCACGCGCGTCGTGAAGATGTCCAAGAGCCTCGGCAACACGGTCGAGCCCACGGAGACCGTGGACAAGTACGGCGCCGACGCCCTGCGTCTTTTCATCCTGTTCGCCGCCCCCGCCGACAAGCAACTCGATTGGAGCGACGAAGGGCCCGAGGGGTGCTCGCGGTTCCTGAACCGCCTCTGGCGTTTTGCGCAGAGTAACGCCGAGACCCTGCGTCAAGGCATTGCCGATCTCGACGGCCAGACCTTCGACCCCGGGGACAACCCCGCGGATAGAGACCTCGACCGGAAAACCCATGACACGATTCGGCGTGTGACCGCCGACCTCGGCGAGCGGTTTCATTTCAACACGGCCATCGCGGCCATCATGGAACTGTTCAACGCCTTGAACACGTATGCACTCCGCTCGCAAGACCCGGTCTCGCGCTCCTGCGCCGCGTCGGCGACTCGTGTGCTGGCCCTTCTTCTCGCCCCCATGGCGCCCCATATCTGCGAGGAGATCTGGGAGCGGCTGGCGCCGGCCACGGGGTCCGTTTTCGGCCAGCCCTGGCCCACCCATGAGCCCAAACGCCTGATTCTGGACGAGATAACGGTGGTCGTCCAGATCAACGGCAAGGTCCGCGCGAGACTGACGGTTCCCGCCTCCGCCTCGGAAGAGGAGATCCAGGCGGCGGCTTTAGAGAACGCCAACGTCCAAGCCCATATCGCGGGCAAAGCGGTACGCAAGACCGTTTATGTGCAGAAGAAGCTGCTCAATATCGTGGCAGTCTAGGTCCCTCCCTTCCCTCGCGAGGCGCCCGCCGCGGGCCGCCCGACCTCCTTAATTCGACTCGTCCGGGAATGTCCTCTTCTTTCCCGGCTGACGGCGCTCCCCTCCCGAAGACTGATATTTCTGAGTTTCTGCCCTGCAGTCCGTCTCGCCGGACGGGGTCTCCCCTCGAACCGGACCGCGGAACGACTTTTTAGGGAACCCTGGCACTTGTTTTGCTTTCTAACTGCTTTGCTCGAAGCGCTCCCGGTGACCGGAGGGGCCCAGTCAGTCGGGCGGCGCAAGGTAGATCTTCTCTTCGCGGGAGGGGGTGGTCACTGTGAACGCGATGACCCGAGCATTGCTGAACCTGCAGACCCTGGAGTTTGAGCCGCAGCCGCCGGTCCGGCGGAGGAAGCGCGCGAAAGCCGTCGTGCCGAGGATTCAGCGTCTGCGCTCCCGTGTTTCGGCCCAGGTCCTTCGCGAATACGACTTCAGAAAGAGACGGTACGGGGCCCGTTCCCTGGTGCCCATTCGCAAGGATTCCTGCACGGGATGTCAGGTTCGCCTTAGTCTCCGGACCCGTCGGCGGGCTCTGGATCGGGTAACCGAGTGCGAACATTGCGCCCGGTTGCTCTACAACCCATCTCGGCGTCGCCGTCTGGTGATGGAGATCTAACCCAGAAGTCCGGCCTCGCGCCCCTTCGGGTGGTC
The DNA here is from genome assembly GCA_035527775.1 of Sumerlaeia bacterium. Lineage (GTDB taxonomy): Bacteria > Sumerlaeota > Sumerlaeia > UBA8349 > UBA8349 > DATKZW01. The sequence goes on from DATKZW010000678.1 coordinate 5,420, forward strand.
GCGAGAGCCGGCCTGCAGAGATTCCTCTTAAAACTCAGGTGAGCGAGAACCGTGCGCGAAAAGCCGGTTCCAGCCAAGAAAACACCAAGCGGGCCCAGGCGGACGTCATCCGCCTGGGCCCGCTTTTTCTGTTCC
>DATKZW010000679.1:0-3029 GCA_035527775.1 Sumerlaeia bacterium
TCGCTCGTCCAGTAGGCGATCTCCGTGTCGTTGGGGAAGCGGCCGAGGAACGCGCGGTAGAGCCGCACTACGCAGTCTTCGGTCGTCGGCCCCTTGGCCTGGAACTCCTCCGAGGCGATGACGGCGCGCGCCATCCACTTCGCCAGCGCCCGCACGTCGGCCGTCTGCTCGAAGAGCCCCGCGAAGTAGTCCAGTCCCCCCTGATCGACGAGGCGGTCGAGGAGCCCAATGTACATCATGGTAACGAAATTCCTCGTCGAATTGCCTTTCAGATCTGGATGCATCGCTTCGACGCGGGCGGCGAACTCCTCGGACTCGGCGAAAATCGTCATGACCTGCGCGCGATTCCAGACGCCGCTCAGCCAGCCGTTGAGTTCGCTCTGGCCGGGCAAGCGCTCGAGGAACGTTTCGTAGCAGTCCGTGATGAATTCCCCGTTCGCGCGGTTTCGGTTTCGATATTCCTCCGACAGGAAAAACAGCCGTCCCATCTCGCGCGGAACGAAGCGCACGTCGATGTCGAACTCCACCGAGTACTCGAAGTACCCCTTGCGCCACGTTGTGACCGCGCCCGCTTCCGACTCGCGTCCCAGCGCGCGTCGGTAGAATCCCTCGATCATCTCCACGGCGGCCAGATTGTTGAACTCGTCCAAGGCCTCCCACAGAGCGACCGCCTCCTGCTTCTGATCCTTCGTGTCGAAGGGCCGGTCCCAGTTCAGGCTGCCGTCCTCGAGCGCCACATCGCCGTATTCGTCCTCGACGGACTGGAGGAAATCGTCCGCCGCTTGAATCTCGGGAACGACGACGGCGCTCGAGGCGTTCGTATTAAGCTTCGCCGCGATCAGTTGGGCGAAGAGCATCGAGAAGTCGTTTCCCCGCGCCCCCGAAAGGATCTCCTGCCCGAGCGTTTCATCGATCTCGACCCCCAGGATCAACACGACGGCGCCGTCCCAGGAATGGTTCTTCCAGTAGCCCTTGCTATGGATCGCGGGCTCCGTAGGCGCCGCCTCCGCATTGAAGTGCATCAGCGCGCCCAGAAAGGAGGTCGCTTCGCGCTTCTGGTCCTTCGTGTCAAACTCCCGATCCCAGTTCAGGGTCAGGCCCCCGCCGTCCTCCTCGATCACCACGTCCCCATACTCGGTCTCGACCGACTGCAGAAAGGCCTCGGCTTCGTCGATGGCGGGAATGACGATCGTGCTCGAGGCGTTCACGTTGAGTTTCGCCGTCACCAGCTGAGCGAAGAGCATGGAGAAATTGTTGGCGCGAGCGCCCCAGAGGATCTCTTTGCCCAGGGTTTCGTCCACCGCGACCCCGAGGATCGTCACGCTCGTCCCCTCTCCCCAGTCGTGGTTCTTCCAGTACCCCATTCCTCCGACCGTGTCGGTCGTCGCGGAATCTTGGGCATTGGCAGGACTGCCGTTGGCGGGCGATCCCGCGGCGGCGTCCTGCGCCCAAGCCGCCGATGCCGCCAGAACGATCGAAAGAACCAGCGCCATCCCCGCGGCGCTCTTTTTTCCCATTCGCGTCCGCATCATCATTCCCTCCTCAGTTTCGGAATCGTGTCTTAGGGCGTCCCGCGCAAACCGTGCGGAACGCTCCAACTTCAATGGTACCACGACCAGACGCTGTCCGTCAAGCCCAGTCAGTCCCGTCGGCCAACCGGCCAACCGGCTGGGCGCTCAAGCTCGCCGCCGGAGACGGAGAGGACGGGCCCGACGCCTTTGCGTTCCGCCGCGAGTTTTTCGTCTCTGCGCAGCATCCTGAGGGCCGCGGCGCCGGCGTCTGGGTCGTCATCGCTGGGCCGCGTCCCGGGTTGCGGCGCCCCAAGGGGCGCCTTCGCTGTATGTCGGGCCTACATCCAGTGTCAACGTTGCTGCGGCGGGATCGGCGGGGCGGGATTCCGCTCTTTGCTAAGTCGCCCAAAATCAGAGGAACGCGAAATTGCGTGTTCGGGCATGCCTTTTGCGGTACTCTGGCAGGGCTGGAAACCCGGGAAGGCGCCGGTTCTGTGCCTGCCGGCGGTCTTCCTCCGGCCGACCCTCGCTCAGGAGGTCCACCGATCATGAAGCGAAAACAGTCCGTCCAAAGTCCCCTGGCGCTTCGGCTTTTCATCTGGTTCGCGAGCGCCCTGTTTGCCGTGCTCCTCATCTGGCTTCTGGGATTCGTTCTCGACGACGTGGGCAAGTTCAAGACGATCGATTCCCGCGCCATCGAGGTCGAAATCATCGGGGAGGAGAACCTGGATCGGCAGGAAACGTTGAGGGCGCGGGTCGCCGAAGTTCAGCGCGAGACGCAGGCCGTCGAGGAACGCCGCGCCTTTCGAAAGGACAACGTCAACACTTCGCGCGAGACCCTGAACCAGATGCTCGAACTCGAGCGGATGAATCTGGAGAAGAACGTTCCGGTTTCCCCCGACCAGCAGAAGGTGGTCGCCGAGGCGGAGAGGACGTTCCTCGAGAACCAGCAGGCCTATCAGGAGGCGGGGCAGGACCTGCTGGCTCGGCAAAAGGAGAAGCGAGAGATCGAAGCGTCCCTGGCGGCTCTCGACAAGGAGATCAACGACAAGCGCCAGGAGGCGGGGAAAGAGATTCGCCGGCTGAGCGAAAGACGCGATCTGATCGGCGCGGGTCTGAAGTTTCTCGTCCTGCTTCCCGCGCTGGTCGCGGCGGGTTGGCTGTTTCTGAAGAAGCGCTCGGGGCCCTTCGCCCCCCTCGTCTACGCCACGGGGTTCGCCGTCCTCTGGCGGCTCGTTTGGATCATCCACGAACACTTTCCGACGCGCTATTACAAGTACATCTTTCTCGTCGCCGCCTTGGCGGCCGTTCTCCAGATCCTCCTCGTGCTCATCCGCGCCGCCGTGCGCCCGGCTCAGAGCGTTCTGCTCAAACGCTACCGGGAGGGCTACCGCAAAGGCCAGTGCCCGATCTGCGCGTACCCGATTCTCCGCGGGACGGCGCGGCTGGCCCACCTCGCTCGGCAGGGCGCCGGCGGCGGGAAAATCGCTCTCTCGGTCGCGCCCGGGAGCGAGGAAG
>DATKZW010000680.1:0-2968 GCA_035527775.1 Sumerlaeia bacterium
AGCCTGGCCGCATTGCGAAACGCCTTCAGGTAAGCCTTCTCGGGAGTCGCGCCAATGAAGATCGTCATCGTTGGGGCCGGCAGCAAGGATTTCGGCCGGGGGCAGATCGTTGATGTGTTGCAGGCCCAGGAGTTGCGCGGGCGGGACGTGACGCTCAGCCTGGTCGACGTCAACGAGGCCGCTCTCGATCTGATGGCCCGCTTCGCCGAGAGAGTGAAAGCGCACACGGGGTCCGACGTCCGCATCGAGAGCGCCACCGATCGGCGCGAGGCGCTGCCGGGGGCGAACTACGTCATCACCTCCGTCGCCCGCTATCGCTACGAGCTCTGGGAGCAGGATTTCCGCGTGCCCCTTGCCCACGGCTTTCGCCACTGCCTGGGCGAGAACGGCGGCCCGGGCGCCCTGTTTCACGCCCTGCGCAGCTTCGAACTCGTCATCCCGGTCTGTCGCGACGTCGAGGAGCTTTGTCCCGACGCCTTGCTGCTCAACTTCACGAACCCGGAGGCGCGCGTCCTGCACGCCATCTGCCATTTGACGAAAGTCAAGGCAGCCGGCATCTGCCACGGCGTCTTCGCCACGATCAATCTCATCGCCCGCAGCCTTGGGCGCCCCGCCGATGATCTTCAAATTGTCTCCGCCGGGATGAACCACTTTTTCCACGTCTCGGAGGTGATTGACAAGAAGACCGGCGAGAACCTCGTGGCCGAGGCGATGGACAGAGCGCGGGAAGACGACGCGGTGAGGAGAAATCCTCTCTACCAGAAGATGATGGAGATCTTCGGTTTGTTCTCGTACCCCTCGGACGACCACATCGGGGAATACGTGAGCTACGGTTCCGAGTTTCCCGGCGTGAAGTGGCGCTATGGCCGCGAATGCCGACCGGTGCGATTGGCGTCTCCCGGCGACGCCGGTCCGGCCCTCGAGGACTACGCCGCCGGCCGAGTTCCGCTGGACGAGACCGTCCTGCGCCCGAGCGGCGAGATCACCGTCCCCATCATCTGCGACGTGGAACTCGACCGCGGGAAGTTCCGCCCTGCGGTAAACGTCCTGAATGCAGGATTCTACATCGAGAATCTTTCGCCTACGGGCGTAGTCGAGATTCCGGCCGTGGTCGACCGACATGGCATTCATCCCATCGTGGTCGGTCCCTTGCCCGAGCCGATCGCGGCCATGATCCGTTTGCAGCACTCGATCCACGATCTGCTGACCGAGGCCTACCGCACCGGCTCGAGACGGCTTCTTCTCCAAGCGTTGCTGCTGGATCCCGTGGTCGACGGCATCGTCGCGGCCGAGGCCATGCTCGACGAAATGCTCGAACTTCAGCGGGATTTCCTTCCGACTTTCTCCTGACTATCCCCGCGCGGCGTTTCCGATGCAGAAGGACTTTCAGGACGACGGCGCCCCCCGCCGGCGGCCCGCGGCCCGGGCGCTTCCCACAGGGAGGGACGTCGAACGGCGTTTTCTCGAGCCCAAGAGATCGCTTGCTTGACTTCCCTTGGGTTTTGTTTGATAATAAATGGCGGGGTCTGCTGGGGTTTTTCCCAGCTGCGACGGACCCGAAGAAAAATCTGGGGTCGAGAGGGCGCCGCCGCCGCGGGGCCGTGAGGCCGCCACAACGGTTGAAGGACACGAAGCTCGCAACGGGGGATTGGGGGCCGGGACCAGGTCTCCCTCCTCGCGTCGCGGCAGAGTGCGCGGCCGTTTCTGAGCCGCCTGATTCTCGGACGGTCTGCCGGAATGGCCAGGCGGATTGAGATCGGGAGGTCGCGGGCCGACCCGGCAAACGTCTCACCCCTCAGAAGGAGAATAAAGCGATGTTGCGCTCTGCGAAGTTTCGATCCCGCGCCCGCGCCCGCGGGTCCTTGCCCGTTCTGATTGCCGTTTCAGTCGCGGCGTTCACCCTGTGGCCATCGCCGTCTGCCCGGGGAGATGACTTCGACATCCGTTCGGTGTTCTCGAGCAAACTCGTGGCCGAGGGCGTCGCAACGAGTGATTGGCTTGGCCAGGCCGTGGCAATCTCCGGCAACACGGCCGTCGTCGGGGCCTACTTCGATGACGAGAAGGGCGACGATGCGGGGGCTGCTTACATTTTCCGCCGCGCGGGCCCCCGTTGGACGCAATTGGTCAAACTGACGGCAGGCGATGGGGAGATGGGCGACAAGTACGGCTACTCCGTGGGGATCTCCGGCGACACCGTGCTCATCGGGGCAATAGAGGACGATCAGAAGGGCGGCGAAGCCGGCGCAGCTTACGTCTATACCGATACCAGCCCCGCAGGCGATTGGAGCTCCCGTCGTGAGGTCAAGCTCGTGGCCAGCGATGGGGACGACGGCGACATTTTTGGGTGGTCCGTCTTCCTCTCGGGGGATCGCGCGATCGTGGGGGCTCGCGACGATGAGGATCTCGGTGACCGTGGCGGATCGGCGTACATTCTCATGGACACAAGCGCCGAGGGGGATTGGACTTCGGTGAAGCAGGTCAAACTCCTGCCGAGCGACGGGCGCTCCTGGGATCATTTTGGCTGGTCCGTGTCAATGCGCGGAAACGCGGCCTTGGTTGGGTCCTACGGGGCTGACGAGGGCGCCAGCAACTGCGGGGCGGCCTACCTTTTTCTCGATGAGAGCGAGGCAAAGGATTGGAGTTCCATCGGGGAGATCAAGCTGCTGCCGGTCGATCCCACCAAGGAGAAGGAGTTCGGCTTCTCGGTCAGCCTTTCCGCGCGCGCGGCCATTGTGGGGGCCGACCGGGACGGGCCCGATGGCGCCCGAACGGGCGCGGCGTACCTTTTCCGCGATACCAGCGCCGCACGCAACTGGAGTACGACCAGCCAAACCAAGATTCGTCCAACAGCGCTTAAGGCTGATGATGCGTATGGATTGTCCGTAGGGATTTCCGGAAGATACGCCGTGGTGGGCGCCTACATGAGCGACGACAGGGGCGACGCCTCGGGAGCGGCCTACATTTATGC
>DATKZW010000681.1:0-4330 GCA_035527775.1 Sumerlaeia bacterium
AAGCGCCTGGCGTTGCCGCGTTGCATCCGGGGCGAGAGCCGGTTTGAAGCGCACTGGATCACGGACCCGCGACGCGACCTCGTCCCGGGGATTCTGCCGGGCTTGATGGAGCCGCGCGAGAACGCCCGCGCTTGCCGAGGGGCGAAGCCCTTCGACCTGATTATCGTCCCGGGCATTGCCTTCGACCGGCGGGGATACCGCATCGGTTTTGGCGCGGGCATGTACGATCGTTTCCTCGTTTCCCACCTCGATTCGCGCCGCTTGGCGCTGGCCTATTCGCTTCAGATCGTCGATCATGTCCCCGCCGATCCGCATGATCTCCCCGTCCACGCGATCCTGACCGAAGAGGGGATGATCGAACCGGACGGGGAATAGCGGCGAGGACGCCCGCGAGCAGCGATCGAGGACGGGGGCGATCGGCCCGACGTCGATGTTGCGCCACAAGCATGCGTGTTAGGTCTCATCTCCATCTTCTATCGATCAACCTGCGCGGCCATTGGCGGCGCTACGCGGCGGTCGCGGCGGCGGTGGCCGTCGGAGCGTTCGCACTTGGTCTTACATTCGGCGTCGGCCTGGGGCCCGGACGGTCCTTCCAACGGCATCTCGACGTCCTCTTCCCCTCCTGTCGCGTCGTTCTGCGGCCAAAGGCGGTCAACGTGATGTGGCTCCAAGTCGAGACCGCTTCCATCACTCCCGATACGGTCGAGGCAGTGCGCGCCCTTCCCGGCGTGCGCCGCGTTTCCCCCGAGGCGACCGTCCGTTTCCCCGTCAGCGCGGAAGGGTCCCTCGTGGGCCAGACCTACCGCACCGACATTTCGCTCACGGGCGTCGAGCCATGGGCGCTGGGAGAGGACGCCCCCGGGACCTTCACGTTCGACTCGAATTCCAGAGGGGAGGTTCCCGCCGTTCTGTCGCGATACTTCCTGGACCTTTACAACATGACGCTCGCCGAGAGCAACAATCTCCCCAAACTGAGCGAGACGGCCGTGGTGGGCCGGAAAGTTACGCTGTTCCTCGGCGAGTCCTCCTTGCATGCCGCGGACGGGCCGCTTCGCGACGGCCGCGGAGTCCGCGCGATGCCTTGCCGCATTGTCGGTCTGAGCGCGAACCCGGATCTCCTGGGGATGGCGCTGCCTTTGGAGGCGATCGAGGCCTTCAACGCAGATTACGGACTGAAGGACAAACGCTACCGGGCGCTTCACGTGGAGTTGGACTCCGCCCAGAGCGTGGAGGCGGTCGAGAAAGAACTGCTCGCTCTCGGGCTCTTGCTCCACGACCGCTCGGCGTCTTGGCGGAGAGTCCTGCTCGGCGTGCGCGCGGCCGGGGTCGGTCTTGCCGGTCTGGGCGCGCTCGCGTTCCTGCTGGCTGTAGCCTACATGTTGTCGGCCATCGGCTGGATGCTGTCCCTGCGCCGCCGGGAGATGGCCCTCTATCAGGCCCTGGGCGCGACCCCGCGACAGGTTCTCCGTTTGCTGGGGCTCGAGGCCGCCCTCACGAGCGCGGTCGGCGTCTTCGCCGGCATCGGCGTGGCGCTGGGCCTCTTGCATCTCCTCGACGGGGCGTACCGTTCTTGGCAGGCAGGGAGGGCCTTCCTGCCCGAAGACGTCTTCACGGTTCCCTGGTATGGGCTCTTCCTTGTGGGCGCGGGTTTCTGGCTTCTGGCCGTGACGCTCGTCTGCGGCAGGATTCTTGCGGAAACGCGCGCTTTCCCCGGCCACTCGTTGATCAAAGGCGAATGATGTCTCTTGCGGCTCTTCCCCGCTCGGGGATCAGACTTCGTCGGCGAAGAACCGCGCGCACCGGTTGAAAACGAGTTGAGCGAGAAAGTATAGGACTAGAATCACGCCCGCGGAAACGGCGAGATGAAGGAGCAGGGAGCCGTCGGGAATCTCGAGACCGTTGAATAGACGGGGCTGTCCTCCAGGCGGGGCGGGCGCTTCCCGGTAGAGAAGGATTCGGCGATAGGCGACGCAGATCGGCGCCATGGGGTTGAGCCAGTACAGGCTTTCGAGAAACCCCGCCGTGCGTTCCCCCAGCCGATCGGCGACCGACTCAAAAGCGCGGCTCCTGTAAAGCATGCTCCCCGGATAGATGATAGGCGTCGCATAGAACCACGCCTGAAGCCCTACCTCCGCCAAAGACTCCACATCGCGATAGTAGACGTTGACGGCTGACACAAAGAGGGTGAGCGCCTGCGCCAGGACGGTTAAGAGGAGCGTGACGAGTAGAAAGAGGATGACCTGGATCCCCGCTTGCGCCCAGGTCGCACCCCCGCCTTGCCGGGAGGTGTAGATGAGGATAATGGGAAACACCACCACCATCCCAAGCAGAAAGTTGATCAGATTCCCGACGACGGCGGCCGCGGGGAACACCTTGACGGGGAGTTTCACCTTCTTGACCAGATTGGCGTGGAAGAGGATCGCGCCGTAGCCTTGGGTGACGCAGCCGGCCAGGTAGGACCACACCAGGATGCCCACGAGAAGATGGAGGGCAAATGGAACGTTCGGGTTGTCCGTGTCGATGCGCAGGATGAACTTGAAGGCGACCCAGAAAATCGCGACCAACGCGAGCGGCTTCACAAAGGACCAGAAGAAACCCAGCGCCGAAGACTGGTAGCGAACGATCAGATCGCGCCGCACGAGGCAGAAGAGAAGTTCGCGAACCTTCCACGTTTGCATCAGCATGGGGACTGCGTCGCGCCTTTCACCGCGGACGTCGCACCGGGACGGCGTCACTTCCCCGCCGCGGCCGCGCGAATCAGCTCGAGCGCGACGATCGTGCGCTGGATCTGGTTGGTTCCCTCGTAGATCTGCGTGATCTTGGCGTCGCGCATCCGCTTCTCGACGGGGTACTCGCGCATGTAGCCCGTCCCGCCGCAGACCTGCACCGCGTCGGTCGTCACTTTCATGGCGGTGTCGGAGGCGAAGACCTTCGCCATTGCCGCCAGGGAGGAGGCCCTGGGCTCGTCATTGTCCACGGCCTGCGCGGAACGGTAAACCAACCACCGGGCCGCCTCGACCTGAGTGGCCATGTCCGCCAGCATGTGCTGGATGGCCTGGAAGGACGCGATTGTCTGGCCGAACTGGACGCGCGTGCGCGCGAATTCGAGGGCCTCCTCGATGGCGCCGGCGGCGATGCCCACGGCTTGAGCCCCGATGCCGGGGCGCGACTTGTCCAGGGTGTCCATGGCCACTCGGAATCCCCGGCCTTCCTTGTAGAGAAGACAGCCGGCCGGAATCCGGCAATCCTCGAAGTGGAGCTCGCGCGTCACCGAGCAGCGAATGCCCATCTTCTTCTCCTTCGCCCCGAAGGAGAAGCCCGGCGTTCCCTTCTCAACGACGAACGCGCTCAATCCGCGAGCCCCGCGCTTGCGGTTCGTCGAGGCGATGATGGTGTAAACGCCCGCCTCTTCGGCGTTCGTGATCCACTGCTTCGTCCCGTTCAGGACGTACGCGTCGCCGTCGCGAACGGCCGTGGTCTCGACGGATCCGGCGTCGGATCCGGCGTTCGGCTCGGTGAGACCAAAGGCGGCGTAGATTTCGCCCGAGGCGAGTTTGGGCAGGAACTTCTGTTTGTGTTCGTCGCTGCCGTGCAGAAGGATGGGGTAGGCCCCCAAGGCGTTTGCCGCGAAGCAGACGGCCACGCCCCCGCAGAACCTGCTGATCTCCTCGACCGCCACGCACAGATCGAGGGCCCCGCCGCCCATCCCGCCACACTCTTCCGGAATGTAGATCCCCATCATCTCGGCCTCAGCCAGCGCTTCGAGCGCCTCGGCGGGGTAGAGCTCCTCTTCGTCCCACCGCGCGCGATTGGGAAGGATGATCTTCTCGCCGATCTCCCGGGCCGTGTCGCGGATCATTTCCTGCATTTCGCTCAGAGCAAAATCCATCTCTCATCCTCCGGTCTGAGAATGGGAACTATCGCCTCAAAGGAACCATCTGTTCCCCGCGGGCGCTTACTATCGCCGGTTGCTCGCTGACTTGCAACTCAAATCTCCCGGGCGCGCGCGGGGGCCCCCATTCTCGTCGCCGGCAAGTTCGAACGCGGCCGGTTGAGGTCCGTCCCGCCGGCCTATTCCGCGGTCCTCTCAATGCCCTTCGGCCGGGTCTTCCACCGACGGTGGAACCAGAAGTACTGCTCCGGGTTCTCGCGGATCGCTTCTTCGAGAATCGCGACGTGGGCTCGGGTCAGTCGTTGGATCTCCGCCTCGCGCTCCGCAGACCGGTCCGGGACGATCGGGGGGTGGAACCGGAGACGGTAGCGCCCATCCTCGGGCGAGCGGCACGCGATCCCCACGACAATGGGGAGCCCCAGCCGGCAGGCGAGGAAC
>DATKZW010000682.1:0-2983 GCA_035527775.1 Sumerlaeia bacterium
ATCCGATCGTGAGAACCCTCAAGAAAGCAGGAATTGCCTCTGACACCGTAAGCAGTTATTCTATTTCGGGACTTTTAGGGGACAGGATACTATACTTCCCCGTCTCCCTCAGCCAAGAGATCCGTTTGCCGCTCTTCCTCGCGTGGGATTCTCGCCTTCGGTCCGCGCTTCTCGGGACGCAGCAGACGCCCCAGCGTTCGCTCCAGCATCCCGACGAACGCGCGGTCCCCGCACGGCCGCCCCGTCTTCGTGCACAGGCGAATCCGCTCGGTCGCCTCCTCCTCTTCCGGCGCCGCCAGCCACTCGCGCCAGTCGGGGACCGGCCCGGGATAGGGATGGCTCGGCGACAGAAGAGGGTCGGGCTCGCCCGCGACGTGCGCCCGCGCCGAAGACCACGGCCACTCGGCCGCCTCTTGCGCGAGGCCCGCCCGCACAGGGTTGCGCTCGACGTAGCGGATAGCGGCCCAGTGGTGCGCTTCGTCGAGGGGAGTCGAGAAGTAGCGGTTCGCCCACAGGTGGCCCGACCAACCCTCGCGCCGATTCAGCCAGACGGCGTAGCGCCGATGCGCCAGCCCCACGCCCCGGGCGAGCGCGTCCTCGCGCCGCGGCGTGCAAATCAGGTGCACGTGGTCGGTCATCAGGCAGTAACCCCAGATTTCGAGATCCGCGCGCTTGGCGCATTCGCGAAGGAAGTCGCCGTAGACCTCGCGATCGGCGTTGCGCGGAAACAGGTCGCACCGCCGGTTGCCGCCATGGGCGACATGGTGGGGAAATCCGGGGACGACGACCCTTGCCAGCCTGGCCATGGCCGCATCCTGCGCGGCGAGCCGTGCTGACGCAAGAGAAACGTATCCTGTTTTAATGCATAGGTGTACTGACGAAAGATGCCTCCTGCTGGTTAGATGGTTGGGTCGGCCGCCTTGGGGCCCGCCGCCCAAAAACCAAGACAGGAGGCACGCAACATGTCCAGTCTGCACTACGTCGGGATGGATGTACACAAGAAAACGATCTCCTACTGCGTGAAAACGCGCGCGGGGCGCCCGCGGGGGGAAGGGACGATTCCGGCCACGCGCGCGGCGCTGGACGCGTGGGCGGCCGAGCGGACGCGGCCGTGGGTCGGCGCCATGGAGGCGACGCTCTTTACGGGCTGGATCTACGACCGCCTGGCGCCCCACGCGCGGGAACTGAAAGTGGCTCACCCGCTGATGCTGCGGGCGATCGCCTGCTCGAAAAGAAAGAACGACCGCATCGACGCCGAAAAGATCGCCGACCTCTTGCGCGCGGACCTGCTGCCCGAATGCTACATGATGCCAGCCGACATGCGCGATCTGCGCCGCGTTCTGCGCTACCGCAACCTGCTGGTGCGCGAGGCGACGCGCATGAAGAACAAGACGTCGGGCCTCTTCATGGAGGTCGGCGCGGAGTTCGAGAAGAAGAAGATTCACGGCAAGCGCTACTTCCGCGAGTTTGTGGCGAACCTCGCGGACACGCCGCCCTCGGTGATCGACATGGCCAGGCATTGCCACTCGTTTCTCGCGTTGTTCACCGACCTGCAGAAGCGGCTGATCGCGGGCCTGCGCCGGGCGCCGCTGATCGCCGAGCGCGTGGCCCTCTTGATGACCATCGACGCCATCGGCGAGATCAACGCGCTGACTTGGGCGCTCGAAATCGGCGACCCGCACCGATTCGCGAACCGCCGCCAAGCGATCAGCTACTGCGGCCTGTGCGGCGGCCAGGACGAATCGGCGGGCAAGACCAAGCGCACGCCCATCAGCAAGAAGCGAAACAAGCATCTGCAAACCATGCTGGTCGAGGCGGCCAAACTGGCGCCGAACTGGAACGCGCGGCTGGCGGCGATTCACGAGCGCGAACTCGCCCGGGGCAACCGAAACCGGGCGACGCTCGAGGTGGCGCGGCGCCTGGTCGGACTCTTGCTGGCGGTCGACAAGAGTGGAATCCCCTACGACCCCGGCCGCCGATGAGCGCTCCCCGGGTGGCTTCTCGCCCCCCGGACCCCCTCGGCCGGGTGCTCCCGGCGGAGCGGGAATGGGAGGAAAAAACATAATGCGGCGATGACGACGACGGGCCAAACCCGTTGGCGCGGCGAGTTGCCCGCCGGACCGGACCGTAACGGGGACTGCGCAAAGGGAGCGATCCCGGAAGCGACCGATTATCCTGTTTTCCGGCCGGCGGGCCAAAGCCCAGATTCAATCTTGCGCGACGGCCCTGGCGCCCGAAGCGACACATGAATGTCTGGCCACTATCGCCCGCGCGGGCGAAAAGACGCCACCAACGATTGAGAAACTCGCAAGCGCGAATCGCACGCAGCTACAAGCGTCGCCGCAATGCCGGCGGAGGCAAAGGGGAATTCATTTTCCCCTTGACGGAAACCTATCATGAATGTCCCCAAAATGCAAGAGTAGAGCTTCGTGACGTTCGAAGAGGCGTCGATCCGCCGCACGCGCAGACCCGCCGCGTTGTATGCGTATTCGATGGTCTTCACGTTCCCGCCCGCGTCCACTTGGGCGCGCGTCAGGCGATCAGCGGCGTCCCAGTCGTATGTGTGGATGACGGTCGTCAAGCCGCTCCCTTGTTTCGTCACGCGCGTCGTTCTCCCCGCCGTGTCGTAGCCGTAGGTCTTCGTGTACTGCGCGGCGGCGTCCTCGCTATAGATGAGCTGGGTGAGTTCGTGGGCCGCGTTGTGGCTGTACGCCGTCGCCTTCGTGACGCCGCCGGCGACTCGCGTCAACGCCGTCGGCCTCCCGTGATGGGTGACGTGCTCGGGGCAGCCGGCGACAACGACTCTTGCCCGTCTAGCCATGGCCTCATCCCATGCGGGGAGACCCTGCGGCGAAAGGGAAAAGCGTCCTCCCCCCGAAATGAAATGCATTTCCCCGAAATGCACTTATCTCGTCGGCTCACCTCTTCGGAAACCATGGGTCCCGCCGTCCGTCCCCCTGTATCTGTAATAGAGCGGAAATGC
>DATKZW010000683.1:0-6703 GCA_035527775.1 Sumerlaeia bacterium
GACCGGCGTGGCCTTCCACGGGCGTCTCCGCGCGCTCTCCGCCGGCGGGAGCATCTCCGCCCGCGGCGACCGGCTCGTCGTCGAGAACGCCGACTCGGCGGTTCTCCTCCTTGCCATGGGAACGACGTTCGACCGAAACGACCCCATGGCAACCTGCAAGAATCAGATCGACGCCGCGGCGGGAAAACCGTTCGACGTTCTCAGAGGCGCTCATATCGCCGACCACCAACGCCTGTTTCGCCGCGTCTCGGTCTCGCTGGGGCCGTCGCCCAATCCGGGCCTTCCCACGGACGAGCGCCTGGAGGCCGTGCGCACAGGCGGGACCGATCCCCAACTGACGGCGCTCCTGTTTCAGTACGGCCGATACCTGACGATCGCGGCGTCGCGCGAGAACTCGCCGCTGCCCATGCACCTGCAAGGCCTGTGGAACGACAACCGGGCCTGCCGCATGGGATGGACGTGCGACTACCATCTCGACATCAACACGCAGATGAACTACTGGCCTTGCGAAGTCGCCAACCTCGCCGAGTGCCAGGAGCCTCTGCTGCGGTGGATCGAGGAACGGCTCCTCCCCTCGGGCCGCCACACGGCCCGAACCTTGTACGGCGCGGGCGGCTGGGTCGCCCACACGGTCTCGAACGCCTGGGGCTACTCCGCGCCGGGTTGGGGGCTGGGATGGGGCATGCACCCGACCGCGGGCGCCTGGATCGCATCCCACTTGTGGGAGCATTACGCCTTCGGAGGCGACGCGAAGTTCCTCGCCGAGCGCGCCTATCCGGTTTTGAAGGAGTCTGCCGAGTTCTTCCTGGACCACCTGACGAACCATCCCGGCCGCGGCTGGCTGGTCTCGGGCCCTGCGTGCTCCCCGGAGAACGCATTCGCTCACGAAGGCCGAAGTTTCGCCCTCTCGATGGGCCCCACGTGCGACCGCGTCCTGATTCACGAGGTCTTCACGCGCTGCATCGAAGCGAGCCGGATTCTCGACACGGACGCGACGTCGCGCGCGCGCATCGAGAAGGCCCGCGCCCAGCTGCCCCCGCTGCAAATCGGGAAGCGCGGCCAGCTCCAAGAATGGCTCGAGGATTACGACGAAGCCGTCCCGAACCACCGCCACACGTCGCACTTGCTCGCGCTGTTTCCTTTCGATCAGATCGCGCCTCGTGACACGCCCGATCTTGCCCGCGCCGCGCGCGTCGCCATCGACCGTCGCCTCGGCGCCCCGGGGTGGGAGGACACCGGCTGGAGCCGATCGAACATGATCGCCTACCTGGCCCGACTCGAAGACGCCGAGGCGGCCCATGCGGGCGTTCTAACAATGCAGCGGACGCTGACCGACCAGAACCTGTTCGTTTTCCATCCGCCTCTGGCGGGCGCGGGCGAGAACATCTACGAACTAGACGGCAACACGGGGCTCGCCGCGGGAATCGCCGAGATGCTCCTCCAGAGCCACCGCGGGCGGATCACGCTGCTGCCGGCCCTTCCAAACGCCTGGCCCGCGGGCCATGCCAGGGGCTTGCGCGCCCGCGGGGGATTCGAAGTGGACATGGAGTGGCGGGAGGGGAAACTGACGGAGGCGCGGATCCGCTCGACCCTCGGCCGGACGTGCAGGGCATCCGCCGCCGCGCCGCTCCGAGTGACCGCCGCGCGGGGCGACGCCGTGGTCTGCACACGGTCTCAGGGAAAGACCTCGCGACGATGGATTGGCGAATTCGAGACCGAAGCCGGGGAGGAGTACGTTCTGACAAGGCCGGACTGACTGTTGTCCGCGAATCGAGCCAATCGGGCGAACAGTTGAGATCGGCGAAGCTTTCGCGCGGTTCGCGGGCGACGCCGGAGCGAAAGCGCCTCCGCTTTCGGCGCCTCTCTCCCCTGACTCGACCGGGCCCGGCCCGGCGTCAGCCGTTGGTCGATTCATCCCGCCCGGCGCCCCACTTCTCCACGCGCCAACCTCGGGCATTGGCATGAGCCAGAAGATCCTCGTCGGGATTGACGGCGGTGGAGAACCCGACGGCCTCGAGAAGAGGGATGTCGGCGGTGCTGTCGCCGAAGTAGGCGGCGCGCTCGAGCGTGAGGCCCTTGGAGCGGCAATACTCCTGCGCCCGCGCGACCTTGCGCTCCTTCACGCAATAGGCGCCCGCGATGCGGCCCGTGTAGCGGCCGTCGCGGACCTCGAGCTCGGTGACCAGAGCGTCGTCCACGCCGGCGGCCCGGGCCACGGGGTCGATGATGACGCGGTTGGTGGCGCTGATGACGGCGGTCGGGGCGCCGCGGCGGCGGGCGTCCTCGATGACGCGTTGCGCCTGGGGGCAGATGTGATCTGCCAGACACTCCTCGTAGTGGCGTTGGCCGAGGGCTTCCATATCCGCGCGAGTGCGGCCGACGAATTGCCGCAGCTGGAAGGCGAGGAACTCCTCCTCGGGAAGCGCATTGGCCCGGTACAACTCCCAGTAGCGGTTCGCCTCCTCGAGGTCGGACGCCGGCGCCAGACCCTTCGCCACAAGAAACCGTTTCCAGGACACGTCGCTGTCCTTGTCGAGGAGCGTCTGGTCCACGTCCAGGAAGACTACGTCGGCTTCGTCTGGCATCGCAATCCTCTCTGTCGTTCGCGTCCGCGGGGAGCGCTCGGCGCGCCGACGGCGGGCGCGTGGCAGGCACGATAGACAATCCGGTCTCTTCCCACAAGGGGAGAATCAGATGGCGCTTGTGTTCGGCGACTGGAATGGGTTAGGAATGCAGGCTCAGAATGACGCCCCGTCGTCTGATAGAAGGGACCTTCTCGATGAAAATCCGCAACCCATTTGAGAGCCCGGGCCGATGGCGCAAGGCCAATCTCCACACCCACACGACCACCTCCGACGGGAACAAACCGCCCGCCGAGCGCGCGGCCCAGTACCGCGAAGCGGGCTACGCCGTCTTGGCGCTCACCGATCATGAGGCGACTAACGACGTGACGAACCTCTCGTCGGACGATTTCCTGGTTCTCTCCGGCATGGAGACCCATCCCGACTGCCCGGGCAGCGCCATTCCGTATCACGTGGTGTGCCTCAACGTCCCGCACGGCATGCGGTGCGAGGGAGACGTGAACGCTCGCATCCGCCAGGTGAAAGACGCGGGAGGCGAAGCGTTTGTGGCCCATCCCTATTGGTGCGGGTTCGACGTCAACCATCTCCTCCCCGTGGAAGGCGCCATCGGGCTCGAGGTTTTCAACACGACTTGCTGCGGCTGCGGCAAGGGCTTCAGCTCCGTGCACTGGGACAACCTTCTCGAGAGGGGAGAGATCGTGCCCGCGCTGGCGGTGGACGACGTGCATCACCCTCACGACGTCTTCCAGGGCTGGACCATGATCAAGGCCGAGGATCTGACCGTCGAGGCGATCATGGAGGCCCTTCGGACCGGCGCCTATTACTCCTCGTGCGGCCCGGAGATCTTCGAGGCCCGTCTCGTGGACGGGACCGTCCGCGTGGAGTGTTCGCCCGCCTCGGAGATTCACTTCATCGCCCAGGGGCCCTTTGGCCGAAGCGTCTACACCGATGGCGACGGTCGGCGGGGCCGATGCAGCCCGATCGCCTCGGCGGAATTCGCGCTGAGCGGCGAGCAGAAGTACGTGCGCGTCGAGATCGTGGACGCCCACGGAAGACGGGCCTGGACAAACCCGATGATACCCGGCGGAAATGGCTCCTGACGGGCGAAATGCGGAGTGGTCCCGCCTGTCGCAGGCGGGCGCGATCCGCAATCTCGACTTCAGCGGCGAGGAACTCGCGCGGATCGAAAAGGTTTTGGCCTGATCTTTCCCCCGGGACCTCTTTGCGAGGATCGAAGTCGCAATCCGGGACTTGGAAATATGGAAGCCTACCCGGCCCACGCCAAGATCAATCTCTTCCTGCGCGTCCTCCGCCGGCGGGAAGACGGGCGCCACGAGATCGAGACCCTCTTTCAGCGCCTGGGCTTGGCGGACCGGTTGCATTTCGAGAAAACGGAAGAAGAGGGGATTCATCTCGAGTGCCGCGGGTTGCCTGTGGACTGCGGCGCCGGGGCCGACAATCTGGTCGCCCGAGCCTGCAACGCACTACTTGGCCGTTGCAGCGAAAGAGCGGGCCGCCCGGCTTCCGGCGGAGTGCGCATCATCCTCGAGAAGCGGATTCCCGCCGGCAGCGGACTCGGCGGCGGCAGCTCCGACGCGGGGACCACACTGACGGTTTTGAATGAGCTGTTCGGATTGGGCTTTGAACCGGAGAGCCTTCGGGAGATCGCCCGCGGCCTTGGGGCCGACGTCCCTTTCTTCCTCGGCGCGCCCGCCGCCATCGGACGCGGTGTGGGGGGCGATCTGGAACCCCTCGCGCACTCCGCGCGCTTCTGGGCCGTCGTCGCTTTGCCCGATTTCGGCGTGTCCACGGCGGAGGTCTACAGCCGCTGGGCGCCGGCGGCAAGAGAAGGGGAAGCGGGCAATCTCAGTTCGGCGGTCGACGCGCTCCAGCGCGCCGATCTCGGCGATTTGCTCCACGGGATGTGGAACGACCTCGAGCCTCCGGCTTTCTCCGTCGTTCCTCGTCTTGGGAGATTGCGCGAAGACCTCGAAAGCCGCGCCCGGCAGCCTGTGCGAATGAGCGGGAGCGGCTCGGCTCTTTTTACTCTGACCGACTCCGATGACGAGGCGCGCGCAATCGCCGGGCTTTGGGAAGAGATCCCAAGCCTTCAGGTTTGCGCCACCCCGTTTGTGTGACCGCTCGCGCCGCTTTCGCTTGATGGGGCGCTGAGTCCTGGTAAACTCGCGCTAGTTGACCTCCATGATGGCCGATAGCCGTTGTTCGAGAGCGGCGTCGAGCGACGCGGCCGCCTGCTTGGCTGAATCCACGACGGCCCCGAAGTCGCTGCCGGGCGTCAGGGTGATCTCGAGCAGTTCGTAGGCGCGTTTGGCCGCGCCGATCACCTCTCTGTCGCAACGGAGCATGGTCCGCTGGACGTCCTCCGGCAAGGTCTCGAAGGTGAATAGGGGGGAGAAGGAATAGGGGGCGGCCTGAATCCTGTCGAAAAGCGTTTCGATCTCGCCTTGGACGCCGCGAAGGCGCTCATGCAAATGGACGGGACCGACCCGTGAGAGGTGGACCTCCAGCGACACGAGGTGCCGCAGCAGATCGCGCAGGGCATCGACGAGGTGCGCGCGCAAGGCTTCATCACTGGCGCGGCGCTCGTCGGGATGGCCAAAGCCGGCGTAGCCGGGCAAAACTTGAGAGACCTCGTCGATATCCAGCTGGATGTCGAAGGGCGATTCCTCTTGTTCGGACGGGGCCACGGGATCGGTTCCTCTCTTCGTTCAAGATCGCGCGTTGGACGCTGAGGCGGCAAGGGCGAGACCGGCGCGAGACGCCCCCGCCCCCCCGCCGCCGTCGCTACGTCTCGAACGTCTTGCCGAGTCTCCAGTAAGGCAGCAGGACCGCCAGCGCAAGAACCAAGATAATCGTCCCCATGATGATGATCAAGGCCGGTTCGAGAATGGCGTTCAAGGTCCGGATGCTGTTGTTCACATCGCTGTCGTACGTCTCGGCGATTTTCTCGAACATCACGTCGAGCCTTCCCGTTTCCTCGCCGATGGCGATCATGTCGATGACGAGATCCGGAAAGATGCCGGCCTCGCGAAGGGGATCGACGATCTGGCCGCCCTTCTCGAGGTTGTCGTGCGTGTCGCGGATCATCCCGGCGACAACCAGGTTCTCGGCGGTTTCGGCCGTGATGGTCAATCCTTCGAGCAGAGGAATGCCGGCGCGCAGGAGGTTGTAGAGCGTCCGACAGGTGCGCGTGACGTTGATCTTGACGGCCAGGCCCGAGACGATGGGCATTTTGAGAATGAGCTCATCCCACATTCGCCGGGCGTCGGAACTGCTCTTGACCAGTCGGCGCAGGCCGAAGACGAGCGCAACGACTACGGCCACGATCAGCCACCAAGCCGCCTGGACGAAGTTGCTGAGGGCGAGAACGACGCGGGTGATCCCGGGCAGTTCCACCTCCTTGTAAACTTCCTCGAACACGGGAATGGCGAATCCAAGAATGATGAGGACGACCACGCCGCAGACGATGAGCGCCGCGGTGGGGTAGGCCAAGGCCGCGGTGACGCGGCGGCGCAGGTCGTAGCGGCGCTCCATGATCTCGGCCAGGTACTTGAGCGATTCTTCCAGGATCCCCCCTTGCTCGCCGATCCGGACCACGTTGACCACAAGCGAGGAGAATACCTTGGGATGCGCGGCCAGGGATTGCGAGAAGGACTCCCCCTCCTCGACTCGGCGGGCGACGTCGCCCACGACTCTCTTGAGCTTCGGGTGCTCGATGCGCCGGGAGAGGGTCGATAGGCTCTGCACCAGCGGTATGCCGACGTCAACCAGCGTCGCCAACTGGCGGCAGAAAGCCGTCATCTGGGCCAGGCCCGGGGCGCCGAAGGCGATCTGGGTCCGCAGCAGGCTGCCTCCTCCTCCTCCGCCGCCGCCTCCCCCCTTCGCGGCGCCGCCGGCGGGCGCGTCGGCGGGAGGGAGGGTTTTCCGGGGACCCGACGCCGCGTCCTCGGGATTGGGGGAATCCCCCCGCAGCTTGCTCCGCAGCGAGTCGCGCAGAGCGTCCTTTGTCTCTCGTTTCTTGTCGGACGGTGTCATGGTCGCCTCCAACGCGGCAGATTGCCGGGAATGCTAGGACGAGGGCGGCTCCGCGGAGTTTCCCT
>DATKZW010000684.1:0-5403 GCA_035527775.1 Sumerlaeia bacterium
CTGGAGGGACTGGCATTAGAGGCGCTGCATCATGATGAGCAGCGACGGCGGCGATTTCCATTCCGCGCGGCCTGCGTCTTTCGCTGTAATCACGGGCCGCAAGGGCGGGGGCGAGAGTATCGTCATCCGTCTGTCACAACAGGAGAGGAGATGCAATCTGTGATGAGAAAACGACTTATCGGGGCTCTGCGCTTGGAGAGCGGGCTGCTTCTGATCGGGGTGGCGCTCTTGTCGGTCACGGCCTATCTGCTGGCGACGATGGACCAACGCGCGCGGGCCACGGAACGGATCAAGCAAACGGATTATGGCGAGGACTACTACCGCTTCGCCGGGGTGATGGCGGAGGCGTTTCTCCAGATCCAGGAAAAGTACGTCGAGGAGGTTGCCCCCAAGGATCTCTTCGAGGGGGCCTTGGCCGGTCTCTTCGACGCTCTGGATCCCCACAGCGGCTATCTCGGCGCGGACAATTTCAAAGAGTTGGAGAAAAACACCGAAGGGGAATTCTCTGGAATCGGAATCCACATCGACGTTCGCGACGACGTGTTGACCGTGATTTCGCCCATTCCCGGCACCCCGGCCGCACGGGCTGGGATCAGGGCCTGGGACCGCATCATCAAGATCGGGGAGGACTCAACCGAGGGCATGACCACCCGAGACGCCGTCAAACGGCTGACCGGCCCCGTGGGAAGCAGCGTCGGTTTTGTCGTCTACCGCGAGAGCGAACGACGACGCATCCCCTTCACGGTTATTCGCGACCGCATCGTCATCGAAAACGTTTACTCGAACGTGGACGACGGCGAGCGGGTGACGCCTTATTTCGAGCATCTCTTGGCGGAGAGAATCGGCTACGCCCGGGTCACCAGTTTCAGCGAAAACGTGAGCGAGCGCCTGGCCAAGGTCTTTGAAAGGATGAAGGACAAGGAGGTCGAGGGCCTTATCCTCGACGTGCGTTGGAACAGCGGCGGGCTCTTGACCGAGGGCATCAAAGTGAGCGACCTCTTCCTGGATGAGGGGAAGTTGATCGTGGCAACGAAAGGACGCCTGGCGGAGCAGAACGAGGAGTACCGGGCGAAGACGTCGAGAAAGGTCGATTGGCCCATCGTCATGCTCGTCAACAGGGGCAGCGCCAGCGCCACCGAGATTCTCGCAGGCGCGCTCAAAGACCACAAGCGGGCGGTCTTAATCGGCCCGGAAGGCGAGAACACTTACGGCAAAGCGCTCGTCCAGACGATTGCGCCTCTCGTCGCGAGTTTCGAGCAGGACAAGGACGGAAACGATCTTCCCAACGCCATCCGGCTGACGACGGCCAAGTATTACTCTCCCAGCAACGTCGGGCCGGAGGGCAAGAGCATTGACGGCGTTGGGATCGAGCCCGACTTGACCGTGAAACTCAGCTTGCAGCACACGAGCGATCTCCTCATGAAGGGAATGCTTCTCGGCGACCCATCTCAGGAGAAGCCCCCGGAGTTGAGAGAGGAAGCCAAGAACGAGAACGGCGACACGTCGGCAACGGCACAGGGGGCCGAGAGGAATGGCGCTTCCGACATGGAACTCGCCGTGGAGAGAGAAGGGCTGTTCTACCTGAAAAAGAAGGATGAGCGAAAGGCGCCGGAGACTGAGGACATTCAGCTGAGATACGGAGTGGACGTGCTGCGCGCTTTGCTCATTGCAGACAATGGCAAGAAGTGATGCCGACCCCGGCGGCCCGGGCCGCGGGGGCCGTCTCTTCCGGCTCTGCGCCCGTGGAGCGGGGGCGGCGACCCTTGGGGTTCTTCTCGTCTGGGCTTTCGCTTGGATTGCCCGGCGGGGCGGCCCGGAGTACTTCGGAACGCCCGAAGCGCTTCTCCCTCCGGAAACGGGAGGCGTGGCCACTTGGCGCAACTTCAGCGGCTTCCTTCAGGAAGTCGGAAGGCTCAAAGCCGTCGAGCGCATCCGCCGCGACGAGGAATTGGCTGCGCTTCTTTTGTCGGATGCGAAGTGGCGCGAACTCCAGCGCGAGACCGACAAGGCGCATTACGCGATTCTCAACCGCGCGGCGCGGAATTTCATTGAAACCTGTTTCGGACGCGAGGTTACCCTTGCCTTGGTTCCGCCGCCGAAGGGCGATCCGTCCGCTCGCAGCGGCCTGTTGGTCGTCGCCCGGACCGACGCGGGGCTCGAGGAGAACCTGGCCGAGCTGGTTCTTCATTTCTACCCCGAACTCGCCCTCGAATCGCGCTCCTACCGCGGCCACAGGATCTATCGTTACAGCGCCGAGAAGACGCGCCGCGCCTTCAGCTACTGCCGGTTCGGGAAGACCGTTGTCGTCTCGCTCCGCTCGGCTGATTGGCATTGGCTCGAGGAGGTGATCGACCGCAAGATCGGCAAGGCCGCTGTCGGCGGGGGCGATGGAGACGGCTCTCGCACGGCATCCCTGGCCCGGGATCCGGCCTTCCTGGATTCCGCGAACCGGCGCGGGACGGGGGACGGGCTTTCCGTTTTCGTCGCTCCCCAGTACGCCATCCAGGCGCTCCGGTCGGCGCCGGGAAAGATCTCCCGCAGCCCTCGCTGGGCTTTTTGGTTGGACTACGCCGCCGAGAAGCTGTCGGACACGAACTGGGCGGCGCTGAATCTGCGCCTGGAAGACGGCCGCCGAAGCGGCGGTGACGGCCGCCGAGGCGGCGGCGGCGGACTCCGAGCGGAGTCTTTCTGGCGATTCACGACCCCGAGGGAAGCCGGGTTCTCCCGGAGAACCGTCGTTCCGGAACTGTTACGGGATCTGCCGGCCGACACGGCCGCTCTTCTCGTCCTGGAGGCGCAAGGACTGGGCTCGGCGCTCCGCGAACTCTACGCCCGCATGGCGAACTCCCAGGCTTACGAGGGGCGCGTGGTCCGCTTTGCCAGGAACTGGGAGAGGGAAACGGGCCTGCGCTTTTCCGAAGACTTCCTCGATTCCGCGGGGCGGTGTGTCGGCGCCGCCCTAACGGGATTCCGCTGGACCGGCAACGCCCTATTCCCGGCTCCCATGGTCCGCGGATGGTGGGACGCCGGCCATTCCGAGAAGGCTTTGAGGCTCCAGGCGCTCCTCGCCGCCCACACGGGCGGCGCCGATCGGCCATTGGCGCTCAAACCGGGAGCGCTGACTTTCCGCGCCGAGGAGCGCTGGCTGCTTCTCAACCTGAACGAGACGTTGGCTCCTCTCGGCGGGGCCGACGAGAGTGATGCCTCGGCCACGGGTCTCTCCTCTCACCCGCTGCTTGCGCAAGTATGGTCGCAGGAATCGGAGTCCGAGCCGGTTCTGTGTCTGTTCGCCGATTTCGAGGGAACTTACATGCACTTGCGGCGCCTCCACGCAGTTGCCTCGACCGGGTCGACGGTCGCCTCGATCTGGCCGAGCAAAGTGCGCCGGGACGTGCGCCGATGGGAGACGATCCTGGCCGCCGTGCGCCATCTTCGGTCCTTGCGGCTGACCGTCGAGGAGGGCCGGGAAGGCGTGACCGGCGAGTTGCTCCTCGCCGTGGAGTGAGAGAAAGGCCGCCAAGGCTTCTTGCGCCATCCGGCAATTGACAGCGCGCTTCGCGGGGAAGATGATGATTCCGCGCCGATCCCGACCCGCCCATTCGGCGGGCGCATCACAAGGAGTTGGAGCATGCCGCCGCAACTGAATCCGCCGATTATCGCTCTCTTGTCCGACATGGGGCTGTCGGACTGGTACGTCGGCACGATGAAAGGCGTGGCGTTGTCGATCTGTCCCGCCGCCCATCTGGTCGACATCTGTCATGACATTCGCAAACAGAACGTCGAGGAGGCCGCCTTCGTTCTCAGGAACTGCTACCGCTACTTCCGTCCGGGAACGGTCTTCTTGTGCGTTGTCGATCCCTCCGTCGGTTCCGAGCGCCACGGTCTTGTGGCCCGGAGTGCGGATTACTATTTCGTCACGCCCGACAACGGACTTCTTTCGCTTCTCTCTCTCGACGCCGCGGGATGGGAAACGCGCGTTATTGGGAATCCGGAAATCCGCCTGAGCGAGCCGAGCCAGACCTTTCACGGCCGCGACATTTTCGCTCCGGCCGCCGCGCACTTGGCGCGGGGAATGGTCTTCGAGCATTTTGGCCCGCCCCTCGCGGACCCCGTCCAGCTTCCGTCCATCGAGAGAGTCCGTCTGAGCGGAAACTCCCTGACCGGGCAAATCACGTATATCGATTCCTACGGGAATCTCATCACGAACCTCACGCGCGACATGCTGCCCGAGGCAGTCGATCCGCGCAGATTCCGGCTGAGACTGAAGGAACGGACCATGCAAGGCATCAGTCCCCACTACGCGGCGGTTCCCGTCAATCATCCCCTCATGTATTGGGGCAGCTCGGGTCTGCTCGAGATCGGCATCAACTACGGCTCCGCGGCGCACAAGTGGAGCGTTCAGATTGGCGAGTGTTTCGAGCTGGAGTGGTCGACTGGATAAGGCCCCGCGCGGGCAAGACGGACCCGCAAGAACGACGGGGCGGCGGCGCCCGAATTCATGGCGCATCTGGGGCGGCGCTTCGCGGATTAGGCGCCGCCCACGCCTTCGAGCGGGAAACGAGCGTTTGGCGGCAACGCCCCGACTTGTGGACGCTACGAAATAAAGCCCGGGCGACACGATCGTTTCGCCCGCGAAAAACGGTGTCGATCGAGGGCGAGACGCCCGAGTTGCGTTGCGTCGCTCGGAAAAACCGAAAGCGTAGCCGGAATGTTCACCTCGCGCAAACTGGTCGCCTCCTTCGCGCTTTTCGCGTTTCTCGGAGCGATCTGCCTCGCACTCCCCGCCAGTTGGAACGGATCGGGCCATTGCTCTTGGATCGACTCGCTGTTTACCGCCACTTCGGCCGTGTGCGTGACGGGTCTGACGGTCGTCGATACGGGCAAGGATTTTTCGCCTTTCGGCCAAGTAGTCGTTCTCTTGCTTATTCAAGGAGGCGGATTGGGGATTATCACTTTTTCCAACTTCCTGCTTCTGGCGATGGGAAGAAAACTGGGATTGGGCGCGCGCGCGATCGTGTCGGAAACCCACGGCGACGTGGCCGACGCGTCTCCCGGCCGGCTGGTGTTTTGGGCGATCCTCTTCACTCTCGCGGCCGAGGCGCTAGGCGCGGCGGCGCTTTTTTTCGCTTTCCGCGGCTTGGGCGACGCGGCACACGTCGCGTGGCTGGCGACATTCCATTCCGTCAGCGCCTTTTGCAACGCCGGTTTCAGCTTGTTCGGGCCCAGTTTGGCGGAATACCGCAACAACGTCTGGGTGAATATGACGATTATGTGTCTAATCGTGGCGGGCGGATTGGGTTTCGTCGTGTTTCACGACATTTTCTCCGTCTACGGCCCGAGCAAATACCGGCGCGGCACGCGCCGGCGCAGGCTGAGCCTGCACAGCCGAATCGTGCTGCGCAC
>DATKZW010000685.1:0-4626 GCA_035527775.1 Sumerlaeia bacterium
TCGAAAAGGACCGCCAGACGCTCAAGTTGTGCTGCCCCGCGGCGGCCTTCGGCCTGGAATGCGAGAACCGCGAGGCTTGCGCGGACGGGGTCCGTGAAGCCGCGCCCCCTCCCGTGCGCGACGGCGCCTTCGGACGAGTCGCGGGCGCGCCGCTCCAGACCGATCGCCGCCTCTTCTTCCCCGCCTATCGCCACAGTTGCACCTTTCGCAACGGCTACCCCCCGGAGCCCCAAACACCGCAGCCCCCGAACCGGGGGTGGGTCAACATGCACCCGAGCTCTTTCAGGACAATTCCAGAACAGGGACAATCCCAGAACGCCATTGACACGGGCCCCGCGCAACAGTATGAGTTTCAGGGTCCTGCATCCGCCCCTGGATGAAACCCGACTCCAGGGGATCTTGCATCCATCTCAAAGGGAGACGCTCCTTCCATGGCGACCCAACCCGTGAAGATCGGCATCATCGGTTGCGGCAACATCTGCAACACCTATTTCGAGAACGCGAAAGAACTCGACGCGATCGAGGTCGCCGCGTGCGCCGACATCGTCCCTGAGCGGGCCGAGGCCAAGGCCCGGGAGCACGGCGTTCCGAAGGCCTGCTCGGTGGACGACTTGCTGGCCGACCCCGAGATCCGAATCGTCGTCAACCTCACCATCCCCGCCGCCCACTTCGAGGTGTCCATGGCCGCCGTCCAGGCGGGAAAGAGCGCTTACGGGGAGAAGCCCCTCACCGTGACGCGCGACGAGGGCCGCCGACTTCTTGACGCGGCGCGCGAGCGGGGCGTCCTCGTCGGGAGCGCGCCCGACACCTTCCTCGGCGGCGGAATCCAGACATGCCGCAAGCTGATCGACGACGGCTGGATCGGCGAGCCGGTGGCGGCCAACGCCTTCATGACGTGCCGCGGCCACGAGTCGTGGCACCCCGACCCGGAGTTCTACTACAAGGTCGGCGGCGGGCCGATGTTTGACATGGGCCCTTACTACCTGACCGCCCTGGTCTGTCTCCTGGGCCCCATCCAGCGGGTCAGCGGGTCGGCGCGGATCACGTTTCCGGAGCGAACCATCACGAGCCAGCCCAAACACGGCGCGAAGATCACGGTCGATACGCCGACCCACATCGCGGGGACGATGGACTTCGCCAACGGCGCCGTCGGCACGATCGTCACGAGCTTCGACGTCTGGCGGGCCGAGCTTCCCCGCATCGAGATCCACGGCACGGAGGGTTCCCTCAGCGTCCCCGACCCCAACGGCTTCGGCGGCCCGGTCCGCGTCTTCCGTCCGGGAAGCGACGACTGGAAGGAGATCCCGCTTCTTTACGGCGCCAAGATCGGACGGGGCATGGGCGTGGCCGACATGGCCTGCGCGCTCCGGTCGGGGAGGCCGCACCGCGCCAGCGGCGCGCTCGCCTACCACGTCCTCGATGTCATGCACGCCTTCCTCGAGACATCGGAAGAGGAACGCCACATCCACCTCGAAAGCGTGTGCGAACAGCCGGCCATCCTCCCCTTGGGACTGCGCGAAGGGGAGTTGGACGAATGACTGAAACCACGTTTCCTGGAACGAGGAGCCGATAGAATGAAAGCCATGGCGCTGACCGGCATCCGCCGGATGGAAATGGTTGATGCGCCGGACCCCCAGATCGAGAAGGACACCGGCGTGCTCCTGCGCATGGCCGTCGTGGGCGTGTGCGGATCGGACGTCCACTATTACGAAACCGGCAGGATCGGCAGCCTGGTGGTGGAGTACCCCTTCGTGGTCGGGCACGAGGGCGCTGCGGTGGTCGAAGCCGTGGGCCCCGCCGTGAAGCGAGTCAAACCGGGCGATCGGGTGGCGGTCGAGCCCGCCATGTCGTGCTGGGAATGCGACCAGTGCAAGGGGGGACGCCCTCACACGTGCCGCAACCTGCGGTTCCTCGGATGTCCGGGCCAGGCCGAGGGGTGTCTCTCGGAGCGGATCGTCATGCCCGAGGAGTGCTGTTTTCCCCTTCCCGATTCCCTGACGCTGGTCCAGGGAGCGCTCTCCGAGCCCCTGGCCATCGGCTACTACTCGGTCCATCAGTCGGTCCCCATGCGGGGGGCGCGCATTGCCGTTCTCGGCGCCGGGCCGATCGGCCTGAGCGTCCTGGTCTGCGCCAAGGCGATGGGCGCCGAGAGGATCTACGCGACCGACAAGATCGGCGCGCGCCACGCCGCGGCCGTCGCCGCGGGCGCCGATTGGGGGGGCAACCCCGACAAGACGGACGTGGTGGGCGAGATTTCGGACCGCGAGCCGCTCCTGCTGGACGCCGTCTTCGAGTGCGCGGGCCAGGCCGAAACGGTCGACCAGGGAGTCGATCTGCTCAAGCCGGGGGGCAAGCTGATGCTGGTCGGCATCCCGCGCGAGGAGCGCGTCGCCTTCGTCATCGACAAGGCCCGTCGCAAGGAACTGTGCCTGCAAAACGTGCGGCGGCAGAACGGCTGCGTGGAGCCGACTCTCGAACTCCTTGAGAGCGGCCGAGCGCCCGCCGATTTCATGGTGACCCATCACTTTCCCTTCGAGAAGACCCAAGAGGCCTTCGAACTTGTGGCCGGCTACGAAGACGGCGTCATCAAGGCCATGATCCATTTCGACGGCGTGGACGAGGCGCGGGGGCCGCGTAAGGCGCGATGACCGATCCCATCCAGACGGATTCGAAGGCGAGACCCCAGACCAGTCCGCGGCGCATTATGCTCACGATTCTCATCACTCCCGTCGTCTTCTACCTCGCCTTCTGCCTCTTCGTCTTTCTGTACCAGTCCCACTTGCTGTACTACCCCCAGAAGGGGTTGGATCTCACGCCCCAAGACGCGGGAATGGAGTACGAGGAAATCATTCTGGAGTCGGGGGATGAGAAAACGCCCATCGTCGCCTGGTACGTGCCCGCGCGCGAGGACCGCGGGACGGCGCTCTTCTGTCACGGCAACGCGGGGAACCTGTCGGGACGGCTCGACATCATCGAGCAATACCGCGACCTTGGCCTGAATGTTCTGATTCTCGACTACCGAGGCTATGGACGCAGCAAGGGGAGGCCGAGCGAGGAGGGGACTTACGAGGACGGCCTGGCGGCTTGGCGCTACCTGACCGAAACGCGCGGCTGCTCGCCGAATGAGATCGTGATTCTAGGGCGATCCCTGGGCGGCGCCATCGCCGCCTGGCTTGCGCAACGGCACACGCCCGGCGCGCTGATTCTCGAATCCGCCTTTACGTCCGTCCCCGACATCGGCGCGGAAGTCTACCCTTATCTTCCCGTGCGGCTCCTCTCGCGATTCCGCTACAATTCCCTTGCCCGGATGAGCGAGATTCGCTGTCCCGTTCTCATTGCCCACGGGCGCGATGATGAGATGATTCCCTTCGATCACGGGCGCGCGCTCTTCGAGGCGGCCCGCGAGCCGAAAGCTTTCCTCGAAATGACGGGCACGCATAACGAGGGCTTTGCCATGACCCGCGCGCGCTATGCCCAGGAAATCGACTCTTTCCTGAAAAAGCGCTTCGATCGGCCTTTCACCGCCGGGTCGCCGGCCCCAACCCCTGATCCCTGACCCCTAACCCAACTCCACACCCAATGAGCGGCGAAACTCCCCTTGCGTCCGGTTGCGCGCTCGGCTACCTTAGGTCCGGCGACAACGGCCGCCTTCGACAAGGGCGGAATCCCACCTCCCAGGAAAGAGCCCCCGCTCGATGAAAAGAATCGATGGACGCGAGCCGGACCAGATGCGTCAGGTCAAGATCACGCCCGGTCTTCTGCGTCATCCCCCGGGGTCCGCCCTGATCGAGATTGGCGAGACAAAGGTTCTTTGCGCCGCCACCGTCAGCGACCGAGTTCCCGCTCATCGCGCGGGAACGGGCCGGGGATGGCTCACGGCGGAGTACGCCATGCTCCCCGCCAGTTCCGCCGCCCGAATCGCGCGCGACGGCGTGCGCGGCAGGATCGCCAGCCGCAGCCAGGAGATCCAACGCCTGATCGGCCGCGCTCTCCGGTCGGTTTTTCGGATGGAGAAATTCGGCGAGCGGACGATGCAGATCGACTGCGACGTGATCGAGGCGGACGGCGGCACGCGCACCGCCTCGATCACCGGCGCCTTCGTGGCGTTGGCTCTGGCCGTGCGGCGGATGCGCGAGGAGGGGCAAGCGGGTCCCTCCCTTGTCACGGATTTCCTCTCTTCGACGAGCGTCGGCATTGTCGAAGGACGGCCGGTGTTGGATCTATGCTACCTCGAGGACGCTCAGGCGGAGGTGGACATGAACGTCGTCTGCGCCGGTTCGGGAGGCATCGTTGAAGTGCAGGGAACGGGCGAGAAAACGAGCTTCGACCGTGCGCAGCTTGATGCTCTTCTCGATCTGGCGCAGGCGGGATGCAAGCGATTGACGGCCATCCAAAAAGAGATCCTGGGTGTTGAATCTTTCGGGGAAGAGTCGTAAAATGCGGTCCCGTCGGATCTGCACGGGGCCGGAGTCTGCCAGTGTCTCCCCTCACGTTCTTTGACTGCCTATTGCATGGGAAAGCCGCTGACCGCGCACCGCATCCGTTTCCGAGATTCGCGATCGTGCCCATTCCTCCAGGAAAGGAGACGAAGATGAAACCGCGCGCCCTTTCGATCCACTGCCTGCT
>DATKZW010000686.1:0-3833 GCA_035527775.1 Sumerlaeia bacterium
AAGCCATCCTGTCCCTGGCTCGGAGGCTCGCAGTGGATTACGGCGAGCAAGTTCTCGTCTTCGTGCCCACGCGTTACGATTCGCGCAACTGGGCCCACCACCTCGCTTCCAGGCTCAGTTTGCCTCCGAGCGAAGCATTGCTCGAGGAGCTCTCCCTTTACGAAGACACCCACGCCCGCGAACTGCTCCGTGAGGTGGCTGCCAGTGGCGTGGCCTTCCACAACGCCGACCTGTCCTGGGACCTGCGCGCCTTGATCGAGCATCATTTCAACGCCGGCTCGCTTCGCGTGCTCATCTCGACCTCCACCCTTGGTCAAGGAGTCAACTTGACGGGTCGCAATGTCCTCCATGTCCAAGCCATGGTGACCACCGACCCGTGGACCGGACGACAGACCAAGACGGCGCTGAGCCGCAGCCGTTTTCACAACCAGGGGGGCCGCGGCGCTCGCTTCAGTCGCGAGGTCGACTTTGGCCGCTCGATGCTCGTTGCCAGAAACGAGGCCGAGTGCGAGCGAATGATGCGCGACTACGTCAGAGGCGAGATCGAGCCACTCACCCCGCGAATCGACACCGGGTCCCTCGATCTCTACACCCTCGACCTGGTTGCCTCCCGCGTGGCCTGCACAAAGGAAGCGTTGACCGCGTTCTTTCACAACACCTTTTCGGGTCGCGTCCTCTGGCAGGCAGACGCGGCGCCCGTGGCTCGCAGGATCGATGAAACCGTCGAGACCTTGGTCCAACGCGACCTGCTGCGCGCCCGAGAGGACGGTCGCCTCGAAGCCACCGGCCTGGGCGAGGTCGCCGCGGGCACGGGTCTCCAATCGGCGACCATCGAGGCGATCGCGGCGTGGCTGCGAGAGGGCCCGCGCGTTCTTCAGGACGATCCGGTCGAAGCGCTTGTGGTCCTGGCCGCAACTGCCGACGCGCGGCAATTCCCCCTCAGCGCGCCAACCGGGTCGAGTGTTGCCGAGGCATTCGTGGAGCCGTTGCGCGAGCGCCTCTTGCGGCGCGCCGAGGGCGCCGCCCCGTCGGTCGAGAGGATTCTGTCCCCCGCCGGCGGATTCACCCGCGAGGCGCTGGCCGGTCTCAAAAAGGCGCTGGTTCTGGACGCCTGGATCGGACCGCAAGACACCCGGGAGATCGAAGAGCGTTTCCAGGCCTTCAGCGGCGCGCTGGCGAACTTGGCGTCTCACTTCGCCTGGCTTGCGCAAGGCGCCGCGGCTCTGGCGCGCAGTCTGGCGTTGCCGTCAGACCTGTGCCGCGCGCTGGAATGCCTGGCCGAACGTTTAGTCCTGGGCTGCGGCGCCGCGGGGATGGATTTCCGAAACCTGCGCGTCCAAGGGCTTTCGCGCGCCTACATTCGGGCTCTCGCGCGCGAGGGCTATTCCTCCGTCGCCGCCCTTGCCGCAGCCGACCTGACGGACCTGTCGAGACTGGCGCCGCCGCGCATTGCCGAGGAGGCGCAAGCCGAGGCGCGACGCTTGGTTGGTTGCCCCGAGGGACCTGACGGGGAAACCGCCGACGATTCCGCGGCGCCGTGGGGGAAAGCGAGCGCCGTGGCTCCCGATGAGGAGTTGGGGCCAAAGCCGCACGAACGGGAGAGGGCGAAACGACAAGAAGAGAAACGCGAAGGGCCGGTTCGCTCACGGGAGGAAACCGCCTCCGAGGCGAGTCGAGCCGATCTGGAAGGCGCGGGGAAGACTCAAGCGCCGGATGAGAGCGACGTTTTGCTGGAGGTGGATCTGCGAGGCGCCGGCCGCGTCGTTTTTCAAGGCAAGGAACTGAGGCTTCCGAATCTCGCTTTTCGGCTGCTGACCGTGCTGGCGCGCTCTCCTCAGATCGGCGTCAGCTACGACGAGATCCTCCGATCCGTTTGGCCCGACGCCCATGTGGAGCCCCAGCAGATCTTCGCCCACCGCAGGCGATTGCTCGGGAGACTCGCCGAAGTCGTTCCGCTCGAGAGAGCCAGAGCCTTGATCCAGGTCGAAAGAAGCCGCGGCCTTCGTCTGACTTTGCCGGCGGAACAGGTGCGCGTGATCGAGAGATAAACCCGCGTCGCCGCGGCGTCGCCAAAGGGGCGGCCCCTCCGCGCTTTTCGGCGTCGGCGATCCTGCCGGAGATGCGGCTGGGGGGGTCTGTTCCCCCTCAACTCCGGGGAACGTAGATGAGCTGTCCCGAGTACAACACCGCGCTCAGGGGCATGCGATTGGTGCGGCACAGGTTCGCCGAGGAGACGTTGTGGGCTTTCGCCACGCCGGCAAGGGTGTCGCCGCGCTGCACCTTGTAGTAGAAGCCTTTCGGGCCGGAGGACGCCGCCGACGCTCCTCCGGAGGACCTTCGAGACGCGGAGACCCCACGCCGGGTTGCGGTTGCCTCAGCCTTCGCCTGAGACGGCGCGGCCGTTCCGCGGGATGCGGGCCGCGATGAGGGAGGGGCTGCGGCCTGGGCCGTCGCGGGCGCCGTTTTCGATGAAGCCCGGGTTTTCTCCCCGTCCTGCTTCCGGGCATTCGTCTCGCCGGCCAGCCGTCTCAGCTCCTTGTCAAGATCCTCCACACGCTGAACGGCCGCGGTCAGCTTCTGGTTCATCTCCGGCGAGCCGCCTTGCGTTTTCATGCCCGTCTTCAGGGCGCTGACGTCCAGCGACAGCGTATCGAGCTGAAAATACAGATCGTCGATGCTTTCCTTGCTTGCCTTGCGCTCTTTCTCCAGAGCGGCGAGGCGCTTGTTCAGACTGACGATCGCCGGGTCTTTCTCAGAACTGATCGTGCAAGCGACAAAGAGACAGATCGGCAAGAACAGGGCGGGGAAAACGAGGAAACGGGTCCGGAACTTCATGGCGTCACTCCTTTTGTCACGGGATCGGGAATCTCGGTTCGCCGTTGAATCGAATGAGTCGGAACGGGTTAGTTTTCCACAACGGGCCAGGCAACCGGCGCTGGAAACGGGAACGAACGAGGCGACGCAAACCTCCTTGCAGACAAGGGTAACGCGGGAGCGCCAGCCGTTCCCGCGGAGCATACCAACTGCATTCTCGCACGTCCTCAAGGTCCGTGTCAACTCAATCCGGGCGGGAAATCAGAAAAAAAACGGAGTGTCCGCATTCCCGGAAACTTCCGACGGCGACTTCAGGGGTTCGCTTGGCGGATTCTCACCGTTCTTGCCGCCGGGCTTGGCTTCATGGGGTTGTCGGGGTCGAGGGGCGGTCTTCTTGCCGCGTCTTTCGCGCTTCGTACTCCTCTTTTATGCGCCGCATGCGCTCGTCCATCTCTTCAATGGAGCGGCGGAATTCCTTCAGTTCCTCCGGCGTCATCACCGGCGGCTTCATGGCGCGGATTTCGGCGCGGCGCCTGGTCTTCTCCTCTTCGCTGAAAGGCGCCAGAAGGGGCGCGAGCTTCTTCACCCAGAAATCCTCGTCCAGGCCGGCCTCGTGGCGCCAGGCGGACTCCTCGATCCGCCGGAGAAGGATCTCGGTCCGAACAGCGGGATCCGGCTCGAAGACGTAGAGGAGCGCGTAGAGTCCCCGCGACGCATGATCCCCGCCCTCATAGGGCTGAGGATGAGGCAGCCGCTCGTAGATTCTCCTGCGCCGGCCGACATTGGCGTAAAAAAGCTCCGACCCGAGGAACTCGTCAGACCGAAACCATTTCGCCAGATCGTCCAATGGTTCGCAGCCTGTTGGGCCTGCCGAAACAACCTGACTTCTGTTCCGTACTTCCGTTTTCATCTCTTGCCTTATTCTTGTCTGTTCCGTCAACGTGGGCAGTATTTCCTCGATCTCGCTCCATCGCGCGGAGACGTCCTCCGGGGAATGGCCTTGTACCAGTTTCTCGAGA
>DATKZW010000687.1:0-6217 GCA_035527775.1 Sumerlaeia bacterium
CACCACGGCGCTGCTCGAGGATATGGTTCAGTCGGGAGCGGATCTCTTCAACGTCGATCACCTCGTCGATTTCCGCCTCGCCCGCAAGGCGTACGGCGGCGCGGGCAAGTGCTTCAAGGGGAACATCGATCCGGTGGCCGACATGCTCATGGCGAGTCCCGAAGCCTGCGCCACGCGATGCCGGGAATGCCTGCAACTGGCCGAAGGCGCGTCCTATATGCTCAGCGCCGGATGCGAAGTCCCGGCCGGGGTCTCCGACGACGTTTTCCGGGCGTTTTGCAGCGCGCCGCGCCGGTGATGCCAACGCCGGGATCATCCTGGCCGTCGCGCAAGAACCGCGACGGCCGGCGATGCGGGTCCAGAGACAACTCTTCATCCACACGAACGAAAAGGAGCATAATCATGGCATCGGGAGAGACCAAGCGTCTGAAGAAACTGCTCGCGTTGGGGGCGGCGTTCTCACTCGCCTCGGTCTGGCTGACCGCCTGCGGCGGAACGGCGGATCGGGAGGACGACGCCGACGGGGCAGAAGAGACGGTGAAGCAAGGCCGCAAGCCGCAAGTCGGCTTTCTCATGACCCTCGATCACCCCTATTGGCAGAACATGCGGCTCGGCGCCGAGGACGAAAGCGAGAAGCTGGGCGTCGAAGTCACGATCCTCAACGCCCGCGAGGACCCCGCCCGCCAGATCGAGCAGATCGGCGAGATGATCGCCAAGAAGGTCGACATTGTCTGCCTTGTGCCGATGAAGGAAGAGCCGCTCGTGCGCGGCGTGCAAATGCTCAACAAAGCCAACATCCCCGTCATCATTGTCAACCGTGAAGTCGGCCAGGGGTGCGATTACGTCGCCTATACCGGGACCGACAGCTATTCGGGCGCCCTCGTCTCGGCAAACATTCTGGCCGAGGCAATGGGAGGCGAAGGCGAGATCGTGGAATTCCACCAGCACTTGGGGACGGGCCCCGAGATCGCCCGCAGCAAAGCGCTCAACGAAGTCCTGAAGAAATACCCGGGCATCAAGCGCGTCGCGCGCATTCCCCACGAGGGCGAACGCGACATCGTGAAAACCGAGATGCAGACGCTTTTGCAGAAATACCCGAACCTCAAGGGCGTTTACGCCCACGGCGACAACTTCTCCATCGCGGCCGCCCAAGTGTGCCAGAAGGTGGGCCGCACCGACGTCAAGGCCGTCGGCATGGGCGGCAGCGAAGAGATGATCCAGGCGATCAAGGACGGACTCTGCACCGGCACCAGCTACCAGCAACCCGAAGAAGAGGGCCGCAGCGCCATCCGCCTCGCCGTCAAATATCTCAACGGCGAGACGCTGCAAAAGCGGCACCCCATATCCTGTCCCCCCATCACCGAAGACAACGCCCAAGAATTCAAGGGACAGTTTTGAACGGTCAGCGAACCCTCATGCCGACGTCTCGTTCCATGGCTCGCTGGGTCCGGGGGAGATTGTGCTTGCGAACGAGGACTCTCGCGTGTGTGTGTGGATTCGGGCCGCGTCGGCCGTCGCCGACCCAGCTGAGCGGACACAACGGTCGCTCATACGAACGCGAATGGGAGGCGCACATGATGAATTCCGGGTCGCGCGGATTCACGCCGATTGAGCAGCTGATCGTCGTTGCCGTCATCCCCATTCTGGCCGCTTCTTGCGCCTTGCTCCGAACGCCTTCATTGCGGATGTCGGCGCGCTATGACGACGAACGGAAGTGCGTGGACGTCACGGAAAACGGCAGACTCGTGCTGCGTTACAGCCACGGAAGCACAGCGCCCCCAGCGGGAATCGACGCGCAGTACGCCCGCGGCGACTACATCAGCCATCTCTACGGCCTCGACGGGGAACTCCTGACGGAGGACTATCCCGCGGACCACGCCCACCATCGCGCCGTCAACTGGTCTTGGGCGACGCTGCGCCGGCGAGGCGAGATGCGCGACGCTTTCGCCGTGCGAGGCGTCTGGGCGAGGCCGGTTCGAATGAACCGCGCCCACGGGGGCGACATCTTCGCGTTGATCGACGCGGAAAGCGAATGGAAATGGGACGACAAAGACCCGGTCGTTCACGAACGCGTCATCATCCGGGCGTTCCAGACTGCGGGCCGCAACGAGCAACGCCGCTGCGTGGATGTCGAGATCCATCTGACGGCGTTGGTCGAGGACCTGGAATTCTGCGGGCGGCTCGATCAGGGCTACAGCGGCTTCAACCTGCGGATGGCGCCCGCGAAGGGGCAGCGAATCGTCCTGCACAACGACCCGCCCGACGCCGAGCCCCGGCGTTCCTGGGCCGACTACTCGGCGTTCTTCCGCGGGGAAGAGAAGGAGCGTTCGGGCGTGGCGGTCCTGCAACACAAGAGCAACCCGCTCTATCCGAGCGAGTGGCTCCAGTACCCGAACTTGAACTACTTCCAGCCCGCCTACCCCGGCGGCAAACCGATTGCCATGCCGAAGGGCGAGACGATCACCCTCCGGTACCGATTGTGGATTCACTCGGGGGAGTTGAGCGAAGAGGAGCTATCCGATCTGTGGACGACGTACAACCAAAACGCTGTTCCGTGAACACCAAGCCGGCGCCGCTTGGACGCGGAAAGAAAGACGCCGAGACCGTTGCGAGAAGGCAACTGCGCGTTTCCCGCCGGACGTTCTTGAGGAGGTCGGCAAGCATCGGCGCGGCCGCCCTTGCCTTCCCGACCATCATCCCCGCGTCCGCTTTGGGCCGGGACGGGACGGTCGCCCCAAGCAACCGCGTGGCGATGGGCTTCATCGGGGTCGGCGGCAAGGGAACGGGCGGCATGCAGAACTTCATGGCGTCCAAAGACGCCCAGATGGTCGCCGTCTGCGACGTGGACGCCCGAGCGCGCGAGAGAGCGAGACGGATCGCGGGGCTCGCGCCTGAAGCCGCCTACAACGATTCCCGCGAGATGCTCGCGCGGGAGGATGTGGACGCCGTGCAGGTCGCGACGCCCGACCACTGGCACGTCTTGGCCGCCGTCGCGGCGGCGGAGGCGGGGAAAGACGTCTATTGCGAGAAACCCCTCAGCAACACGATCGCCGAGGGCCGCGCCCTGGTCGAGACTGTCGAGCGGCACGGAACCGTTTTCCAGCACGGCACACAGCTCAGGTCCTTGCGCAACGTTCGGTTCGCCTGCGAACTGGTGCGCAACGGGCGCATCGGCGAGTTGAAGACCGTCACCATCGGGTCTCCTCCCGGGCAGGCGACCGGCCCGCATCCCCCCGAGCCCGTGCCGGAGTGGTTGGACTACGACAGATGGCTTGGCCCGGCGCCCGAGGAACCCTACACGCAATGGCGCGTGAAGACCCCCGAACAGGGCCAATGCTGCTGGTATTTCATCTCGGACTACAGCCTGAGCGGATGGGTCGCCGGGTTCGGCGTGCACGACATCGACATCGCTCACTGGGGCATGGACGCGGAGCTGACGGGCCCGGTCGAGATCGAAGGCGAAGGCGTTTTCCCCGACGGCGGCCTCTTCGACACGGTCTTGACTTACCGCCTGGAGTTCCAGTACGCCAACGGCGACAAGATCGTGATGACGAGCACGGACCAGAATCCCCACGGCGTTCGCTTTCAGGGGACCGAGGGCTGGGTCTTCACGCGCGGCGGGATCGAGGCCGAGCCACCGTCTCTTCTGAGAGAAGAGATCGGCCCGAGCGAGATCCACTTGTACGAAAGCATGAGTCACGAGCAGAACTTCCTCGATTGCGTGAAGACTCGCGCCCGAACCCTCACGCCCGTCGAGGTCGCGCATCGCTCGACGTCCACGTGTCTCCTCGGCGGCATCGCGCTGAAACTGCGCCGCAAGCTCCACTGGGATCCGGAGAAGGAACGCTTCCTCGACGATCCCGAAGCGGATCGATTCCTTGCCTACGCCATGCGCGCCCCGTGGCGTTTGTGATTTCCTCGACGTCTTGGCCCTCGAGGGCGAACCCGCTGACGCGCGGCTTTGACCCCGACTGAAAGGACTCTGCATTGCGCATGCCCAAGAACACATCATCCCGGATCGCAAGACTCGCGCTGCTGCTTGCCGGCGTCCCGGCGGCGCACGGGGCGGAAGCCCCCTGGCGTCGCGACCTCGAGCGACTGCCCGCGGCGACGGCCGCGGAAAAACAGCCTGTCCAGGAAGACTGGCTTGTCAAAGCGGTAGAGCGCAAGGCGCAAGTCTTCAGGGGGGATCGCGACGACGAAATAGTCCTTTCCAACGGGCTCATCAGTCGGACTTTTCGTCTCGCGCCGAACGGGGCTACGGTCGGCTTTGACAATCTCGTCAGCGGAGAGTCGGTCATCCGCGGCGTGAAGCCCGAGGCGATCGTCGAGATCGACGGCGTCCCGTACGAGGTCGGCGGGCTGAAAGGGCAGCCGAACTACGCCTTCCTGACGCCGGAATGGATCGAACAACTCGAAGATGATCCGAGGGCCTTTCACCCGGTCGGATTCGAAGTCGGCAAGCCGAAAGAGCGCTTCGCGTGGAAGCGCGCGCGCCACCATGCGCCCGACGCGAAGTGGCCGCCCGAGGGCGCGTACCTGCGCATGGACTACGCGATGCCGGCGGTGGCCGCTCGGCAGTTGGCGGGCGGCGCCTGCCTGCCCAGCGATCTCGGACGGAAACGTCTGATCCGTGACGAATTCGAGACGCTGTCCGACGAGTGGGACGTCCACGTCTCCGAATCGCACGTGCGCAGTTCCTTCGTGAACGAAGGGAAAGTGGGAGAGATCTACACGCCTCAGAACACGGCCGTCTTCGCCGAACGCGCGCTGCCGCCGGGCGTGCGACTCGTCGAGGTCACGATCGACGCCGGAACGGACAAGAGCCGGAGCTGGGGCCCGGGGATCGCCCTCGTGTGGCCCGATCGCACGATCCAGTTCCACCTGCGCCCCGGAGGTAACCGATACGACGTTGGGAGACCCATGTTGGGCGTCTTCGACGGCGAGAAGGAGAACCCGAGAGCGGGCGGCCGCCTGAAGCTCGACTTGAGCATGCCCTGGACGCTGCGCCTGCGAGTGGAAGAGGACGCCGTGCACTGCGAAGCGAAGCCGCAAGGGGGCGCGTGGAAGACTTACGAGACCATCCGACTGGACGAGCCTCTCGGCGACCCCCAGGCCGCGCGCATCGGGAAGATGAGGCCGACGGAGCCGGCGAGTCCGGACGGCGGCGGCGAGGACGACGCCGAAGCGGGCGATCTGGTGCGGCTGCGCGTCCTTCGGTTCGCCGCTTACAGCGGGCTGGACGACGGGGCGCTCGCCACACTCAGTGAAGAACTGAAGGAAAAGCAGAAGGTGCGGGTCTCCGTGCACTACGAGTTGTACGACGGCGTTCCGATCCTGAGCAAATGGATCACGGTCCACAACGGCGCCGACCGCACGATCATCGTCAACCGCTTCGTGAGCGAGATTCTGGCCGCCGTGGAATCCGAATCGCGGGTCGAGGAGCGCGGCATCCCCGTGCTCCCGCCCAAGATCCATGTCGAGACCGACTACTCCATGGGGGGCCTTTCGCGCACGAACGCCCTTCGCTTCTCCGCGCGTTGGGTCCCCGATCCAGACTACTCCACTCAGGTCAATTACCTGCGACAGACGCCGTGCCTGCTGGAGGTGACGCCTGCGATCGGGCCCGAGCAGGACGTCAAGCCGGGCGAGACGTTCGAGTCGTACCGCGCTTTTCTCCTGCCTCAGGACAGCTTCGATCGCGAGCGCCAAGGTCTGGGGCTGCGGCGCATGTATCGCACGGTCGCCCCTTGGGTGACCGAGAACCCGCTCATGATGCACGTGCGCTACGCCGATTGGAAATCGGTCAAGAACGCCATCGACCAGTGCGCCGAGGTGGGCTTCGAGATGGTCATCCTTACCTTCGGCAGCGGTTTCAACATCGAGGACGAGAGCCCGGAGTACATCGCGGAGATGAAGCGCTACGCCGACTACGCCCGCACGAAAGGGATCGAGATCGGCGGATACTCCCTCCTGTCGAGCCGCCGGGTCGAACCGGACTCCGACAACTGCATCAATCCGAAGACCGGCAAGCCGGGCGGAATGACGCACGGCAACTGCCCGGCCCTCGCGGGCGGT
Organism: Sumerlaeia bacterium; assembly: GCA_035527775.1. GTDB lineage: Bacteria > Sumerlaeota > Sumerlaeia > UBA8349 > UBA8349 > DATKZW01. The sequence goes on from DATKZW010000687.1 coordinate 6,079, forward strand.
TGGGGACAGGACTACTTCCGCAAACTCTACGCGTTCTTCGAGAAGACAGGCCACATGAACTTCGAGCACGACGGCTCCTACCCGGGCGACTTGGACGCGGCCTCCCGTCCGCCGCTGCAGAAGGGGGTCGAGGATTCGC
>DATKZW010000688.1:0-5901 GCA_035527775.1 Sumerlaeia bacterium
ATTCTCCTGGCCCATCCCCTCTTCTCGATCATGAGCTACGGCTACACCAAACGCCTCGACTTCGAGGCGGTCGCGATGGGCGTGCGCCTCACGCGCGTCATGTTCCCCTTTCTGATGTTCCTGGCGCTCAGTTCCGTCTTGATGGGCCTTTGCCACAGTCTGCGCCACTTCACCACGCCGGCCTTGGGATCCGTCATGCTCAACGTCTCCATGATCGTGACGGGGCTGGTCTTCATCAAGCGACCGAAAGAGACGATCGCCCTCTACTTGGGGGTCTCGGTGTTGGCCGGCGCCATGCTGCGACTCGTCATCATGCTGCCGCCCCTGGCCCGCCGCGGATTCCGCTACCGGCCCGTCTTCGATCCTTGGTCGCCCGCCATGCGGCGGCTGTTTGCCATGATGTTGCCCGCGTTCTTCGGACTGGCGGTCGTGCAGATCAACATCACGGTCAGTCGGGCCTTCGCCACCATGCTCGGCGAGGGCTACGTGGCTGCCCTGACCTTCAGCAACCGCCTGGTCCAGTTGCCGCTGGCCATCATTGCCTCGGCCATGGCTTCCGCCATCCTCCCCCAACTCTCCCAGTACTGGGTCGAGAACCGCCGCGACGATCTGCGCGCCCTCGCTCTCTTCGCCTTCCGCCTCATTCTCATCCTTTTTCTGCCCGCGACGGTGGGCCTGATGACGCTGGGCCAGCCGATCGTGCGCGTTCTATTCGAACGCGGCGGATGGACGCCCCAAGCCACGGCGTGGACCCACTGGGCCCTCCTTTTCTACGCGCCCGCCTTGGTTGTGTGGGGCATGATGCAGATCCTGACGCCCATCTACTACGCCCAACATGACGTGCGCACGCCCGTGCTGACCGCCACGGCCGCGATGCTGCTCAATGTCCTTCTCAACGCGACGCTCATTCTTGTGGATCCCCTCCGCGAGGCGCTCGGTCATGGGGGTCTCGCTCTGGCGAACACGATCAGCGTGCTGCTCAACGCGAGTCTCCTCCTGCTGATCCTCCGGAGACGCGGATTGGCGCTGTGGGATCGATCCCTCGCGTCGACCGCCTTGCGCGCGCTGGCGGCGGGGGGGGCGATGGGAGTCGCGGCTTGGTGGCTCTGGCGGCTGGCCGGCCCGTTGTGCGAGTCCAGCCGGATTCTCGAAGCGGCCCTTCTGGCGCTCTGCATCCTGGCGTCGGCCGGCGTCTATTTCGCCGCGGCCTATGCCTTGCGCGTCCCGGATCTCCGCGAGGCGCTCGCGATCGTTGCTGGCCGCAAGGGCAAGGCGGCCTAGCCCGGATTTCTCACAGCCCCTTCCCTTTTTCCGTTTTGGCCGTCTTGAACCCAGATTGTGCAGTAGAGACTGATCTGAAGCCGTACAATGCGGGCTAGAGTATTGGACATGCTCCTTTTGGGAAGCAGGTCAGCAAGGCGCGAAGAAGGGCTACAATCCCAAGAAGCGCGGACGACCTTCGCATCACCCGCTTCTGGCCTTCATCGGTTCAGGCTATGTGGTGAACTTGTGGAACCGTTCGGGCGATGCGGGAGCGGGCCGGTCGGCCGTGCCGTTTTTCCGCCAGGCGGCCGGGATCTGGGTTCCGGGCGCAGCGGTTACGTTGTGGAGCCATTTCAGTTGGGAGACGGTCCCGAACTGGTGGCGCGGCATTGGGGAATGGCTTTCGTTCAATCTGAATTCACGCCAGGAACGGGAGGCGTTCACGAGACTGATTGTCATTCTCAATGTAGTGACGGCTGGCGCCCTTCTCTTGCTGCTGGCCATTCAAGGCGCAGTGATTGCCAAGGAGCGCAACCGTATTCGCGGCATCGACCCCTCGATCGTCGAGTAGCTCGGTTCCGCTGCCAGAAACTGCTGAAGCCAGGTCCGAGAAGCGGCGCTGAAGCGCGCTCAAGGGAGGGCTGGAGGAGGCGCGCCGTATCCCTGGGCTTCGCCTCTCGGCCTTGTCCCCGCGCCCTTTCAGACATTGCCTGCGTAGGAGGCGCCACAACTCCTATCCAGGCCCATAGGGCCGACGGCTCACAGCCCCAGGGCGACCGGCGGGAACCCTGGGTTTGCCGCTGGCATGAATATCCAGCCCTGGAAGGGCGACGGGAAAACACCACCCGCGGAGAATCTTCCCCACAGAAAACACTTGAGATCCCCCCACAACCGAACCCACAATGACCGCTAACCGGACGCCCGTCCCCGCTCCCGCGCCCCCGGGGCCCAACCAGCGCCGCCACGGGGCGCGCGCCCGCGAAAGGAAACGCCGTGCTCTTCGGCTGGGACCGCCTTCAAACCGACGAAATCGTGGGCGTCCGCGAGGCGATCGTCGACCCCCGACGCCCAACGCCCGGTCCGTTTCACCTCGAGATCCACCCCACCAACCGCTGCAACCTCAGCTGCTTCTACTGCTCGTCCCACGCCCACCGCGCCGGCGAGATCCTCCCCTGGGACACCCTCCGGCCCCTCCTGGAGTCCCACGCCAAGCGCGGCCTGCGGTTCCTGCGCCTCTCGGGCGGCGGAGAAAGCCTCACCTACCCCGAAATCGACAAACTCATCGAACTGTGCGCCGGCCTCGGCCTGCGCTTCGTGGACGTGACAACCAACGCCACCACGCTCGAAACCCTCGCCTCCCCCCTCATCCGGGCCGGAACGGATTGCTTCTCCATCAGCCTGAACGAACCCGACGAGCGCCTCTACGCTCGCGCCACCGGCCGGACCCCCGAGATGTTCCACCGCGCCATACGCGGCATCGAGGCCGTCGCCGGCATCCGCGAAGGGCTTCCGCCCGAGGAACGGCCCCAGCTGCACATCAAGTTCTTCCTCTGGAAGGACAACGCCTACCGCCTCGAAGAGGCATACCGCCTGGGCACGACCTTCGGCGCCGACAAAATCGTCCTCAGCGCCCTCTACGGCATCCCCCCCGAGAGTCGCATCCGCCCCGCCGACTACGCACGCGTCAAGGAGAGCCTCCGCGCCATTGTCATGCAGGACGCCGTCAAGAGCGGCCCCCGCCTCGCCTTCAACCTGTCCGACGAATCCCCCGAGTTGCAGGATTTCGCCCTGGGCGAGCAGATGCGGCGCGGCGTCATGGACAACGCCAAGAGCGAAGAGTCCGCCCTCGATTCCGAAGATCTTCGCTCCGAATACTGCTACATGGGTTGGTTCAGCGCCACCGTCACCGCCGCCGGCGAGGTCTACCCCTGCTGCAACTTCGTGGGCAATCCCCGCAAGAGCCTCGGCAACATCCGCTGGCGACCCCTCGAAGAAATCTGGCGCGGCCCCCGCGCCGACCGCTTCCGGCGCGAAATCCGACAACTCCTTCTCCTTCGCGGCGACATCGAGCCCAGCCGAAAATTCCTCCGTTTCCTCGACCCCTTCTGCATCGCCCCCCGCCGCTGCCCCTTCGCCTGCGCCCTGTGCTCGCCGAAGTTCTACCACAGCGTCGTCGCCGAATTCGAGCGCCGCACCCCCGCCCGCGATCGCCTCCTCGCCCGCACCCGCAACTGCCTGCTGCGAACCGCACACCGCCTGCGCCGGTCCTGATCCTCTGCGCGCTCTCGACACTTTCCCCTTGCACGCGCCGCGCCCGGTGACACCATCGGGCGCGAGAAACCACGAAGCCCCCGAGGAAGCGACCCGCTCGATGCAGCGCCCCCTGAACGTCATGCGAGTCATCACCTGGCTGCCCATCGGCGGCATCGAGCGCAAAATCCTCGCCGTCGCCCCAAGACTCGATCGCAGCAAATTCACCGTCCGCGTCGCCTGTCTCCGCGAGCGCGGCCCCCTCGCCGACGCCCTCGAACAAGAAGGCGTCCCCGTTCATCTCAGCCCCCTGCCCTCGCGCCTCTCTCCCCGCGGCCTGCGAGACCTCTCGCGCCTCATGCGCCGGCGCCGCATCGACATCGTCCACGCCCACATGTACCGCTCCAACGTCCCCGCAACCATCGCCGCCCGCCTCGTAAACGTCCCCGTCGTCATCGCTCAGGTCCACAACGTCGGCACATGGGAAACCCGCCGCCAACGCTGACTCGACCGCTTTCTGGGCCGCTGGCGCGCCGCCACCGTCGCCGTGTCCGAAAGCGTCCGCCAGGACGTCCCCGAAGCGCCTAGAAAGGCGCTCGGCCACGTGCGCTCCTAGCGACTCCGGGGCCGCCGGTGACATTTAGAAAGAAAACGCCAACACCTTCGGCCCTTCCTTCGTCTAATCATTATGGAGACCCTCGGCGGGAGAGCGCCCGGCTCGGCCGGTCGGCCTCCCTCCTTGTGGAACTAGGAAGACCCGGCCTGGGAACGGGCCTGCAAGCGACGAGAGACCCGCTTGGGGGGGCCGGAACGAGGTCCGGCGCGGAGGCGCTTGAGACAATGAGTCAACTGGGTTTGCGGTGGGATGGCGGGGAAGATCGGGAAACCGGAGAGAAGGCCGTCCTCAAGGGGAATGCACGGTCACAGGCCGTGCCTCCACGCAAGACCGAAACCCCTCGACCTGCGGATGTCTCAGCGGAGAGTGTTCGTGAGCATTACGTTCGCATCTACGACTACCTTCTCCATCTCTGCGGCGACGTAGACAAAGCGGAGGATCTCTGCCAGGAGACGTTCATCAAGGTATGGGAACATCGCGGCCGTTTCCGCGGCAAGTCGTCGGTCCTGACGTGGGTGTTCCGGATCGCTCGAAACACCTTTCTGGATGACGCGCGACGAGAGAGCAGGATCCGACTGGCCGGCCCAACGCGAGTCGAATGGGATGAGGCGGAGCCTGCCGCATCGGCCCCGGGGCCCTCCGCCTCTGACGCCGCCGTGCACAAAGAAGAAGCAGCAATGCTCCACGAAGCAATCCAGCAATTGCCGGAACAACAGAAGACAGCTGTTCTCCTGCACTATCGCGAAGGCCTGAGCTACCGCCAGTTGGCAAAGGTTCTGAAAATCCCCGCTGGGACGGCCAAGTACCACGTCAGCGAAGCGGTAGCGCGGATCCGCCGTATTCTGGACAAAAGGGAGAGAGTCTCATGAGTGCGCAACGTGCGAAGAAAGAAACTCGTTTGGTGGCAGAAAAGATTCGACGCCTGCCCTACAGGCAACCGCGCGCCGGCCTGCTCGATCGGCTGCTCGCCGACCTGCCGGGCGAAGGCGACGCAGAGCCCCACGTCGTTCAGTCCAGACTCGGGTCTGTCACCGTTGCTTTCCGGCGCTTGGTCCTAGCGCATGCCGCGATCTGCATTCTCTTGGCGGCAGCCTCCCTTGCTCTGGGAGCGGTGGCCGTGCATCGCTTTCTCTTCATCTCCGACGGTTTTCGGGAGTACGGAATCAAGATCGATCCCGACGACCCCGCGATCCGGACAGCTGTGGCGGCCTATCGGGAGTACTACGAGGGCAAGGAGCCCCGGTATTTCCACCAGCTGACCACGCCCGTGGCCTTCTTCACAGGCCCCTGGGCGCCGGGCTGGGGGAAGCCGCGGCGATACAGCGAGCAAGAAGTCCGGGAATGGGAAGAGCTGCCCAGATGGGCGAAGCATCCCTGGGCCGGCGGCTTCAACGACTACCGGAAATGGGAAAGCCTGAGCAAGACAGAATGGAAGGAATGGGTCGACTGGAAGTGCCAAGACGATATCCGAGTGCATCTGGTGCACGAGCGATTCAGTCCCGATCAAAGGCGGCGCGTCTTGAGGCTGGCGGATGACGCGGCAGTCCAGACGATGAGAGTTCTCCCCGGCCTTGTCGCCCGCAAAGCGTCCAAGAAGGAATTCGACGAGGCGACTCTAGACATCTGGAAGAAATGCCAATTCGAGCCGATGCGCGACATCTTCAGGGAAATGAGCCACGAGAGACCTCTCCTCATCATCCATCCGGCGGTCCACACGTTCCGCAAGCAGCACGGAAAGCCCCCTTCCTCTCTGGGAGACATCAAGCCTTTGA
>DATKZW010000689.1:0-4276 GCA_035527775.1 Sumerlaeia bacterium
GCGGCCCTCCTCCTGGCCTATGCCCTCCGTTTCCTTCCCCCTTATCTCATTCCTGGGGAAACCATCCAGGAAGCCTACCGGCTCTACTTTCACCAAGCCCTCCTCGTCCTCCCCGCGCTCGTCGTGTTGCGGCTTCTATTCCTCGTCATTCTCGGCGTCTATCGCGGGATCTCGCGCTTTGCCGGCTTGCATGAGCTGCGCCAGATCCTGCTGGCCGTGAGCTATGGCACGTTGGCTCTGGCTGGATGGGATCTTTTCGCTTCCTTCGTCCAGGGGTCGGACCGTTTTCAGGGACTGCCCGAAGCCCTTCGCTGGCGGGTGCCGATAGCGGTCGTGGCGGTGGATTGGATGGCGTGTCTCATCCTGGTGGGGGGCGCGCGGGGGGCCCGCCGGATGCGGGACCTGACGCGGTTCAACAGCTCGGCCGCCATTCACAACGTGGTCATCATCGGCGCGGGGGAAGTCGGCGACCTCGTGGTGCGCAATTTCATGCACAACCCCCAAATGGGCTATCGGCCCCTCGGCTACGTCGACGAGGACCAGTCGCTCTGGGGACGCCAGATCCACGGCCTGCCTGTTTTCGGCGGCCTCGAGGACCTGCCGAACCTGATCGAGGAGATGGAAGTCGTCGAGGTGCTGGTCGCCACGCCGCAGCCTTCCCTTCGTCTTCTCAACCGGATCGTCGAGATCTGCGAGGCCGCCCACGTTGGCTTCAAGATCGTGCCGGCCGTCAGCGATCTGATGAGTGAGCGGATGTCGATCAACCAGATCCGGTCGGTTGGGATCGAGGACCTCCTGGGGCGCGAGCCCGTGGATCTCAAGCTAGGTTCGGGGCTGGATTACCTTCGAGACGAGACCGTGATGGTCACCGGCGCGGGAGGGTCGATCGGTTCGGAGCTCTGCCGGCAGATTCTGCAAGGGCATCCCCGGCAATTGCTTCTGGTGGGACGGGGCGAGAACAGCCTTTACGAGATCGTCGCGGAACTGCGCATGAAGCGCCTGGAGGAGCGCCTGACGTTGCTGATCGCGGACATTCAAGACGTCGAGCGAATGGAGCGCATCTTCGAGGAGCGCCGCCCGACGATTGTTTTCCACGCCGCCGCGCACAAACACGTCCCCCTCATGGAGTCGCACCCGGGCGAGGCGATCAAGAACAACATCATCGGCACGTTCAATGTCGCCTTCCTCTCGAAGCAGGGGGGGGCGAAACGGTTCATTCTGATTTCGACGGACAAAGCGGTCGAGCCCGCCAGCGTCATGGGCGCGAGCAAACGGGTGGCCGAGATGATCGTGTCGGCCTTCAGCCGCGATTCCGACACTTCGTTCATCTCGGTTCGTTTCGGAAACGTCCTGGGAAGTCGCGGTTCGGTGGCGCCCCTGTTCCGTAAGCAGATTGCGGCGGGGGGGCCCGTCACGGTAACCCATCCGGAAGTGGAGCGCTACTTCATGACGATCCCCGAGGCGGCGCATCTGGTCTTGCAGGCGGGCGCCATGGGAGGCAACGGCCAGCTCCTGCTTCTGGATATGGGCCGGCCGGTCAAAATCGTCGACCTCGCCCGGCGGATGATTACCCTTTCGGGATTCGAACCGAACGTGGACGTCGATATCGAGTTCATCGGTTTGCGACCCGGCGAGAAGCTCAAAGAGGAACTCCTCACCCCAAATGAAGACCTGAGCCCGACCGAGCATCCGAAGATCTTCGCCACGCGAGTCGACAAGCCGACGCTCGAAGAAGTCAAGGAGTGGCTGCGGCGACTCGACGCTCTGATAGATCACGCCACCCGCGAGGAAATCATCGCCGAGCTGCAAGGCATCGTCCCGGAGTTCCAACCCTTCGAAGGAGAGGCAAGCGGCTAGGCGCGAGTCCCATGGACCCCATCCATCTTATGGACGACGTCCATCCTATGGACGACATCCAGCGGGTTGATTGCTTCGAGCGACTGCACCAGCATCTCCTCAGCCACGAGGTGGATCTTCAGAAACGGATCGACTCGATCCCCCCCTACGCTTACCGCGACCGGAACCTGACCTTTCTCCTCACCCACCTTGTCTCTCTCGTCTGCGGGCTGGACGAGAGCGCCGCGGAAGGCAGGCGGCGCATCCGACGCTTCGTCATGGAACTGGACGAGCAGCGGCCCGCGGACTGGGCCCACGAGCATCTGATGATTCGCGAGAAGGCCGAGGTGAGCGACAAGCCGATCAACGAGCTGGAGCGGCGACGGCTGCGCCAGTCGTTTCAGAACTTGAGGGAACTGGCGCCCGATCCCGCCCAGGGGGGCGCGCAGTTCGACCGCGAGATGCAGCGCCTCGAACATCTGCCGGCGCGGGTGGCTTGGATCGGGGAGAAGCTGCCGTGTCTGTCTCAACTCCGCGCGTTCCATTTCCTGAACCGCATCGGCTATCCCGTCATGGTGCCCGACCAAAGGTGCCAGGCGTTTTTCTTCCGGCTCGGGCTCTTGGAGAGCGTCGGCGGACGCCTGACGCACCGCCTCGCCGCCTGTCGCGTCGGAGAGTCCGTCGCCGAAGCGCTGAAGCGCTCCGTCCTCGAGATCAACCTTTGGGTCCGGGCCTTCGTCGGGACCCTGGCGGACGTTTCGCCCAAGACGGCCCTCTGCCGCGCGACCCCCCACTGCGAATACTGCCGCTTGCAGGCCTACTGCCAGTACTGCCGTTTTCAACGGCCTCGCGCGCAGGGATCCACCGCACCGCTTCCGGTCAAGCAATGGCGCCCCACGGACCGTCCGCGCGAAAGGCTGATCGAACGAGGCGCGGGGAATCTCGAAGACGTCGAGCTGCTGGCCATCGTGTTGCGGACCGGGTCCGGCGGCGTCAACGTCCTCGAGCTGGCGCGCCATCTCCTCGATCATTTCAAGACCTTCCAGGGCATCGAAGAAGCGTCGCTCGAGGAACTCCAGTCCATCCGCGGCATCGGCTTGATGAAGGCCATCGAGCTGAAAGCCGTCTTCGAGCTGGGAAGACGCCAGACGTACGCTCCCGCCCGCCCGGGCGACCTGATCGACTCGGCAGAGAAGGTTTACCAGTGCTACCGGGGCCGGTTTCTGCGCGTCCGCCAGGAGGAGTTCGTTCTCCTCATGCTGAACAGCAAGAACCGCATGATCCGCGACGAGGTGATCTCCCGCGGCGGGCTCGAAGCCTCGATCGTCCATCCCCGCGAGGTCTTCAAGGCGGCCATCCGCGCCTCGGCGGCCTCCGTCATTTTCGTCCACAACCACCCCAGCGGCGACCCCACGCCCAGTCACGACGACTTCGTCATCACCCAGCGTCTCGAGGAGGCGGGCGAGTTCCTCAAGATCCGCGTCCTCGACCACGTCATCATCGGCGAAGACTCCTTCTACAGCTTCACCGAAGGCGAAATCCTCACGCCCGAAGGCGCGAAGAACGCCGTCGAAGGAGATGGAGAGGGCCCGTAAGAAGCATGGTGGAGGAGCCCGGATCCTCGCGGGGGAGCAACGCGTCTGTTGCCGCTCGGACCGGGCTCGTTGTTTAACCTTCCGGTTGGCGAAGGCCCTCTTGCGGAGACGAACGAGGGGCGCCGGGGAAGCAGGGAGGCGAACGCGGCCGCCTTCAGAAAAAACAGAACCCCGGAGAGCCTCGCGGGGCCCTTCGGGGTTCTCTCCCGCCCCCTGGTTGCGCCTCGTTCGGGGGAAGATCGAGGCCGGGCGTCGGGCCCGTCGTGGGACCTCCCCGGCCCTGGCTCCGCGCGGGGCGTTTCCCTGCCTGTGGCGGCCAGCGGGACGGGGCCGTCAGACTTCAGCTCGGATCAGCCGCTCCGAGAGGTCTCCCCAGGAGCGCCTGGCTCAGGTCCCTGGCTGAGGGCATCTGGGTCCAGACGAGGCAGCCCGCCTCGTGAAGCTGCCGCCGGAACGCGGCCGACTCCCTTTCCGCCCCGAGGAAAATCTTCTTGCCCGTCGAGAGGCGGTCGTACTCTTCAACGAAATGATGGACGAAGTCCTCCTCGACCGACTCGGCTTTCATGTCCAGAATCAAAGACGAAAAGTGGCCGGTCTCGAGATGACTCATGGCGATCCAGAAGTTGTTCGTCCACGTTAGGTTCAGCCCGTGATCCAGGAGGGCCTGACGGAGATCGAAGACGAGTGCGAGATCGTCGCAGACCACCAGTACGTCGCCCTCCGAGGGCGCCCGGGGGCGTTGCGGTGGACCAGGATTCCCTTTGGGCGGGGTTCCGCCCGCCCGCCCGCCCAAGTCGGACGCATCCCGCGACCGTCCACGGCCCCGGCGATCCCCGCGCGTCCGG
>DATKZW010000690.1:0-6960 GCA_035527775.1 Sumerlaeia bacterium
CTTCCTCCGAACAGGGATGCCGGCGCACAAGCGCGACGATGTCGTGCTCGGCGAGATCGCCGCTCCGGATCTTCTGGCCTTGGTACTCCCCGATGACCTCGGCTGTGGGGCGGAACATCGAAGCGAGTTCATCCAGACGCCCCTTCTCCACGGGACGGACGAACGGTTCGGCGGGAGGCCGAACGGGCGTGTTGAGCTGGATGCGGTCCGGGCGGATCGGGGCCGCCAGAGCGGCAATCTCACGCGCATCGCTCTCCAAGGCGTTCAGCCCCTCCATCATCATCACTTCGATCCAGAGTTCCCCCCGGAATTCCTCCCGGAACTTCTTCATACCCTCGATTGTCTGCTCGAAAGAGAGATGCGGAGCGGGCCGGTGGATTTCGCGCCAGGACGCCCGGTTCGGCGCGCTGAGGGTGACCTTGACGATATCGGCTTTCGCCGCATCCTCTCGGACCTCGGCGAGGTAAAGCAGCGACCCGTTGGTCAGCAAGGCGGAGGGGATCAAGGTCCGCTCCCGTATGGCGTCCAGGACCTTCCCGAGCCCCGTGTGCAGGGTCGGCTCCCCGGAGCCGGCTACCGTGATGACGTCCACTGCCTGGCTTTGCGACCCCTGCTGAACGTTCTCATCGGCCCAACGGCCGATCTCCGCGATGACCGCATGCGTGGGGACCCACTCGCGCCGCTCGGTCGTCCGCAACGCCGTGGGCCCAAGTTGGCAGTACACGCAGTTGTAGGTGCACGTCTTCTCCTGAAGCAGATCCACTCCCAGCGAGCGCCCGAAACGCCGCGAGGGAACGGGACCAAAAAGATAACGGTACGGGGAAGGCGTAGAAGACACGTCCAGACTCCCTCGGAATCCGCCCGAACCGAGGAGCGAAGAGCGCTTGCCCCGGAAGGACCTTAGGCGCTACGCTCCTGGGCGCGCCGGCGCGGTGTTTCTCCTGGTTGGATCGCCGGCGGGTTACTGGTCCAACTGGACCTCTTTCTTTGTAATGTGGGGCAGACGCTTCATCAGTTCGAAATCCTCATCCGTGCGGATTCGCAGCAGTCTGCGGACCGTGCCATCCTTGAGACGCAGCCGGCAAACCCCCTGCTTCTCCCGGGGGGAGACTTCGAAAGCGTCAAAATCGGCAAAGGGAACGTCGTGGCGCATGGAGAGTCCCAAAGGCAGGTATTTCTCGACCGTCACCAGGTTCTTCACGCCATGGAACGTAACCGTGATCTTGTCGCGGAAAGGGCCGAAGGCAAGGTAAACGACCGCCGCGTAGAGGAGCAGAGAAACGACGAGGAGAAACCAAGCCAAGCCGGCGTGGGGTCGAACGAGCGGCCTCACCTGAGCGAGGAAGAGCCAGGCGTGCAGCGCGATCGCCACGAAACCGGCGATCGGAACAGCCCGGCCCCGATCCTCGACGACCAACGTGTGTCTTGTCTCGATGACAACGCGCATTTCCTGGACGCTCCACCCTCGGCTCAGCCCCGCCCCAAGGGCCGGCCCTCATCGTGAAGGCATTTGCGCCCAAAGTAAAGCGGAATGTCGGCCGTGCATGTCGCGCCGCTCAGTCCCTTGTTGCACAATTCCCGTTGGGTCGATTTCCCTTCCGTTTGCCGGAATCGCGGGGTATAGGAGTCGTCAACATGACCGAAAGATCGCGGCAACCGGAAAGCGTGAAAGGATGACGGCGAAGCGAATTGTTCTGATCTTCATTCTGCTTTTCCCTCCGGCGGCGCCGGGCGCCGGACAGCCGACGGCTCACCGACTCCGTGAAGAGCGGCCACGAGGAACAAACGCCATGAATCCCAAGAACCACAATCCTTTGGCTTGCGGTCCGTTCATCCAGATCCCAGGACCGAATCCCGTTCTCACACCGGGCGAGAAGGGCGCGTGGGACGACAGCGTGCTGGAGAGCGCGGATGCGTTCAAGGATTTCGGAACGTACTACTGGTACTACCACGCCTGCGGCCAGAGCAAAGGCTATCGTCTCGGCGTGGCAACCGCCCCGCGCCCACTTGGGCCCTTCACCAAACACGGCGACGCGCCCGTCCTCGATCTCGGACCCGAAGGAAGCTGGGACGACCAGCACGTCGCATGCGCGATGGTTCTGAAGGAGGGACTGGATCGGTATCTCATGTGGTACTCAGGCTACGGCTCTTCGGCGGAACACCGGAAATGGAGCATCGGCCTGGCGACCGCGTCTCACCCTTTGGGGCCGTGGATGAAGTCCGAGAAGAACCCGATCCTCGAAGACTTCGGATACGTGGGTGGCGTCGTAAAGGCGGGCGGGAAGTATCATCTCTACACGGCCCACCCGATCGGCTCAACGGGCGACGACTACAGCCCCATGGCGCTGGCGACGGCCGACGCGCCCGAAGGCCCCTGGGCGAACTACGAGGGGAACCCGGTCCTCAAGCAGGGGGAGTGGGGAGAGTGGGACGACGGCGGTTTCTCGGAAGCGGAGGTGCTGTATCACAACGGCGTGTTCCATCTCTTCTACGGCGGCGCCAAGCTGTATGACCCGCGGACTCTGACGCGCGAGAGCATCGGCTACGCCCATAGTCTCGACGGACGCCGCTTCGTGAAGTACGGGAGGAATCCCGTCGCGACCCGCGAGGCGAACCCGAACGCCGCGGCCTTCGCCGAGGTGCACGCCATCATCGAGATGCCCTTCATCTATCTTTACCACACGCTGCGCTACAAAGAACCGTGGCGTCCCTCCGACGCGGGGAAGCGCCCAGGGGTGGAGGATCTCGGCATCCAGGTTCTCGTGACACAGCGCCCCTTCAGCATCGACGCGCCGGCGCTGAGCCGCAAGGCCCTTGGGGCCGGGGAAACCACCTCATGGGACGAAGCGCCCCCCCTCGCCCTGGCTCACGTCACGCGCGCGGCGCTTACCGTGGAGTGTCGGTTTGGCGATCGGGCGAAGGGGGGACTCCGTCTACACGTCCGTTCGAGCGCCGACGGTCTCGCCTACGACACCGTCGATCTCGCGACTCTCGAATGCGAAGCGGCGCCGGGCGGCATCCTCAGGAGAACATTCCCGTTGGAGCCCGCAGTTCGGTTCATCAAGGTTGCCGTCGAGAACGCTGATGGATTGGAGAGCGTTTCGGACGTGAAGGTCACGGCCTCGTTGGGAGGCTGAGCGCCGTTCCGACATCCCTCGAAATGGGCCGGACTACTCCACTTCAACCAAGACTTTGAAGCGCACGCTGCCCGCTTCGCCTCCCTCGGCCTCGACGCCGATCCAGGACTCGAAACGCGTGTACTTGCCGCCTAACTCGTAGATGATCTCGCTCGGCGCATGAGCGCCGAGGCCGCGCTGGAACTCGCGATCCGCCACGCGAAGGGGCGCGCCCATGATGCTCTTGTCGCGGGGCAGCTCGCGCAAATCCCCGCTCAGGGTCCAGCCCTGCTTGACCGAGATTGGGTCTAGTTCGCTCAGGTAGACGGATTTCCCCTTCCTGTCGATGACCTTCGCCTCGCCCCACGCCGCGTGGTCGTGAGCGTACGTGTCGTCGCCCTCGGTGACGACGAGGATGAGTTTCCGGGCGCCCTTGATGTCCAGTTCGACGCGCTCGGCCCGTTCCCCGCCGCGCATGACGCGACTCTCGAAGGGCGTTTCCACTTTGAGGAACAGCGCCTCCGACAGCGGCCCCGCTGGTGCGCCCTCTTTGAAGGCGCGCGCTTTCAGCGTGACGGAAGGCTCCAGGCGGAGAGGTTTGGTGTAAAGCGGCGAGTCCGCTTCCGGCTCGGCGCCGTCGAGCGTGTAGCGCGACTCGGCATCCGGGAGGGCGGGCTCGAGGGTCACCGTCACGTCGCCCGCGAAGGAGCCGCCGGGCGGCTCGATCTTGATGCGGCGCTCGTCGGTGAGCGCCTTCCAGACGCGCTCTTTGAATCTCGGCGTCGTCAGGCCCCACTCGTTGAACATGCGCAAGTCGATGCGCTCCGTCACGTCGAAGAGCCTCTCGGCCGTCGCCACGCGGCTCTGGAAATCTCCAGAGCCCAGATTGAGCTTGGCGTACATAAGGGGCAGACGGGCCGTCTGCACGCGGAGCAGGACGTCGCGATCATCGGCGACGAGCCGCTCGGCTTCATCGAACAGGGCGTCGTACCGGGCGACCATTTCCGGCGAGAGGAAATCCTTGCTGTGGCTTTGCGGGGGATCCCCATAGTAGAGGACGTTCCCCGCTCGGTCGAGGGCGTCGTGCAGGAGATCGATGTAGCGCCGGATCGCGAGCCCGGCGGCGCCGTAGTATCCGGAGAGGAAGTCGTCCATGACGGCGTCGACGTCGCAGTCCGGGTTCCAAAGGAGTTTGGCCAGCATGTACGCGCGCAGTTCGCAGAACTCGCCCCCGAACTCGCGGTTGCCCTGCTCGAAGACCCCCTTGGCGCTGCGGTCGCGGAAGAGTTGGACGTTGGGTTGCAGCACGCGCAGGTTCGGGAAGGGGTTCACGAGGTGGGGGAAGCTGACAACGTAGTCGTAGATGATCAGATGCTCGCAGATGGCGGACCAGTTCTCGAGGTCTTTGCGGAAACCGATGTCGGCCGGCTGGTTGCTCGTGGCGAGCGGCATGCCGCGGGAGCATTCGATGTTGCATAGGACAATGGCGACGTTCTTCGCGGGACGCAGAGACTTGGGCGGTCGGCGCGTGTACTGATAGGCGAGGGTCGTGATGATCTTGTCGGGGAATTCGGCCGCGACCTTGTTGATGAAGGTCAGAAGCGATCCCATGGGCGTGCCCTCGCGCTCGTCGATGGCGCGGCAGTTCTCGCACTGGCAGTTGCCCCCCGTGTCGTTCTGGCTGATGTCCCAGTAGATGGCTTTTCCATCCGCCCAGATGGGCCACTCGGTTCGCGGCGCGAGTCCTCGCGCTTCCGGGGAATACTCCATGGGACGCTCGATCAGTTCCTTGATCCTGTCAACGGTGATGGGAAGAATGTCGGGATTGGTGAAGCAGAGCTGACTCGTCTGACGCTTGCCGCCGACAAGGGCGTAGTACTCCGGGTGGTCCTTGAAGTACTTGTCGGGCGGCACGAACATGAAGGACGTGTGGCACCAAGATCCCCACCCGCCGTGCCGTTCGCAGTAGAGCTTGTGGTCTCGGTTCTTGCTGGCGTTGCCGTTCAGCTTGATCCGCGGAGCGAACACGGGGTCCATCGGGTCGTAATAGTAGGCTTCGCGCCACTCGAAGACGGGGGTTTGTGTGTCGCGGATCGGCTCGATCTGGATGGTCTCGGCCTTGGGAATGCGACTGACGGTCGAGCTATACCACCGACAGCCCAGGCGCTCTTCGAGAAAGGCGTACACGCCGTAGAGCGTACCGAGCGGCGTGGCGCCCGCGATGATGAGGTGACCATCGTCCGTCGTCCGGATCGTGAAACCTTCCTTCCCGAGCTTCCTGAAGTCGATCCACACGCCGACCTTGGCGAGGTGCGCGTTGTCGCCAAGGAGAATCTCGCGTTTCCCAACGGGCTTCGCGTCGGAGACAACGGGAAGACGGGCGCCCGAGATCTCATGGAGAAAGGTTTGCAGTTCCTTCGCCGCGTATTCCATGAGTTCCGGGGCGTTCTCCGGAACAACAATGCGGAATTCGGATTTGCCGTTGTGCGCGAGGGTCAACGTCTTCTTCCCGATGTCCAGAGACAGATCCGAAGGCGAGGCGGCGGCGGGATGCGGACGGGCCAATGCAAGTAACATGATTGCAGGCCCGAGAAACACACGGCGTGAACGGATGACTCCAACATTTCTCATGGCGCTCTCTCTTCCTTTCCGCTTGTTCTCAAGATCACATTCTGGGGGTCCTTCCCCCCTGTCTCGTGTTGCTCTGCGGCATTCGAGGCAGGAGGGGAAGCAGAACTGCACCGATTTCCTTTGCCAACTCGACCATCTCGCGCATCTCACTGTCCGCCGTTGCTTCGCCCCGGGCGCGGCTCCCAAAGAGGATGACTCTCTCCGGGTGAAACCGCTCGACGATTCGCTCGACTATCTCTCGTAGAACGTCTGTCTCAAGCACAATCTCGACCTCCCAGACCTGTCAGTGCGCGGGACCGTCTCGCGCGTCTGTTTCTCACGTTGGGGAACGGCCAAGTCGATCCGTGGATCGGCCAGAAACGCACGGCGTCCTTTTTCCCCCGCGTCGCGGGCCAAAGACGTCTTTAGCATGAGGCCGCATGCCGGCTTTGTCAAGTTGATCCGGCAAGCCGGGGCAACCCATGCCGCGAAATCGTCGCGGCTCGAACCGCATGAATTCGGCGCGATCGCGGCGTCGCGCCGATCGGGGTCCCGCGGAAAGAAGTTGCCATTCTCTTTCGGGCCGTGCTAGGGTCTGCACGACAGAGGCGCTCCGGCGCCATGCGACGGAGGCGCCGCACGGTGTTTTTCAGCAACCGGACTGGCATCATCCGGACTATCGCACGGAAAATCACGACCGCTGCATCCAGCGCCTCCACGGGCAGATCCGGGAGTTGCTGACCGAATACGGTCGGGTCCGCAAGTTCGCATTGCAGAAGAAAGAAGGAAACGGAGAGTGGCAGACGTTCCACCAGGGAGCGACAATCGGCGAGGACCTCTCCATCCGGTTCGAGCCTGTCACGGCGCGTCGCGTGCGGCTGAATCTGTTGGAGACGACCGAAGGCCCGTCGATCTGGGAGTTCCAGCTTTTCGAGACAACCGGGAAATGAGGCCGGGAACGATCAACTTGGAGGGAGCCGAGGCAAGTCGGGCCAAACGCGCGGAGGGAGGACCATGACGACGAACGCCAGACCGAACAGGCGAGTCTTCTTGAGAACTCTCGGCGTCGGCGCCGCGTCGCTCGCCGCGACGGGCTGCTCGGCGCTGGCGTCGGGGTTTCTCGGAGGAGGCCGACGGAAAAGGCCGAACGTGGTCCTCGTCATGACCGACGACCAAGGCTACGGCGATCTCGCCTGCCATGGAAACCCGATCATCCGGACGCCAAACCTGGATC
>DATKZW010000691.1:0-5294 GCA_035527775.1 Sumerlaeia bacterium
ATGTCGGTGCCGCGGCCCGCCATGTTCGTCGAGATCGTCACGGAACCGGCCTGCCCCGCTTCGCTCACGATCTGGGCCTCTCGGCTGACGTCTCGCGCGTTCAGGACGCTGTGCGAGATGCCCGCCCGGCGCAGCATGCGCGAAAGCAACTCGCTAACCTCGACCGAGACCGTGCCGATCAGCATGGGACGGCCTTCGTTATGCAACGCGGCGACTTCTTCGATGACGGCGTTGTATTTCTCACGGCGCGTGCGGTAAATGACGTCGTCAAAGTCCAGCCGAGCGACGGGGTGATGCGTCGGGATGACGACCACCTCCATCTTGTAGGTGTGTCCGAACTCGGCCGCCTCGGTCTCCGCCGTGCCCGTCATGCCGGCCAGCTTGGCGTACATGCGGCAGTAGTTCTGAATGGTGATCGTGGCGAGGGTCTGGGACTCCTTTTCGATCTCGACGCGTTCCTTCGCCTCGATCGCCTGATGGAGACCGTCGCTGTAGCGTCGTCCCGGCTGCGGCCGGCCCGTGAACTCGTCGACGATGATGACCTTGTTGTCCTTGACCATGTACTCGACGTCGCGCTCGAAGAGCGTGTACGCGCGCAGCAGCTGCGCGATGTTGTGGAGTTCCTCGCTTTTCAGGTCGTTCTCCTGGCGAAGGTCGGTCTTGCGCTTCTCGCGCCCGTCGGGACTGAGCGTCTCATCGCCTTCGATCCGGGAGAATTCGTCGACAAGGTCCGCCAAAAGAAACCGGTCGGGGTTGTCGGGCGAGACGACCTCGCGGCCGATTTCGCTCAGGTCGACGCTATGCCCTTTTTCATCAATTACGAAGTAGAGCTCCTCCTCGACGTATCCCATCGCCCGCTCGCCCATCTTGCTCTTCTGGTCGAGGATGAAATCGTTCTCACATCTGCCGACGAGGCGCGAAATCTCCGGCTCGGCGATGATCTTCATGAACCGCTTGTTTTTCGGCATCGACTTCTTGACCTGGAGCAGCTTGATCCCCGCCTGGTAGCGCGCGTCCGGATCGTTCTCGCGCTGGAGCAGCTCTTGCGCTTCATCCAGAAGGCGGTTGACCAGAAGGGTCTGGCGTTTCGCCAAGTCTTCGACGAGGGGGCGCATCTTGTCGAAGCAATGCGTCGAGCGGTCAACCTGACCCGAGATAATAAGCGGCGTGCGCGCCTCGTCGATGAGAAGCGAGTCCACCTCGTCAACGATGGCGTAGTGATGGTCGCGCGCCAGGAACTGGAAACGGATCCGCGCCATCCCCTCGGCAACGAATTCCCCGCCAAAACGCTGCTCCAGCTTCGGCGCGCGGGAGGGCATCTCCGGCAAGGGAATCCCCTCCTTCTCGCCCGGCCAGATCAGCTCGATTCCCTCGATGGAGAATCGCCCGGCGAACTCCTGAAGGATGGCGCCGGCGCGCTCTTTCGGGACCTCGACGATCAGGGTCTGAAACCGGTCGGTCGCCACGCGGCCGTTCTCGGCGCTCCGGACGGTCGCCACGATCTCGTCGGCCAGGGCCTGGCTGATCTTCGAACGCGCGCCCTGAACCAGGTAGTTGGCCGAGGAGGCCATGTTGTCGCGCAAGTAATCGAAGCCGAACTCGCTGGACTGGCCGTAGGTCACGTCGCACGCGTACTGCTCGCGCCGTTCGGCGGGCTCCATGTCCTGCTGAATGCAGCCGATCGTCACGCCGAGCCATTCCAGAATCCGCCCCGTCCACTGGCTGTCGCGCAGCGCGAGGGTGTCGTTAAAAGTGGCCAAGTGACACCCTCTGCCCTCGAGGGCGTTGAGGTAGAGGGGCATGCCCGCCACCAGGGTCTTTCCCTCGCCGGTGGCCATTTCCGCGATTTTGCCTTGGTGGAGAACGACGCCGCCGAGCAGCTGCACGTCGTAGGGCACCTCGATCCAGTGGATGGGCATGTTGGCCGCCAGCCAGGACTGTCCCACG
The DNA here is from genome assembly GCA_035527775.1 of Sumerlaeia bacterium. Lineage (GTDB taxonomy): Bacteria > Sumerlaeota > Sumerlaeia > UBA8349 > UBA8349 > DATKZW01. The sequence continues at coordinate 1,948 of DATKZW010000691.1, forward strand.
TGTCGCCGGCAGGCTTGTTTGAAAACGGCGTAGACTTCGGGGAGGAGGTCGTCGAGCGTCTCGCCGTCCTGCAGCCGCTCGCGGAACTGCCGGGTCTTCGCCTTCAGCTCCTCGTCGGAAAGAGCGGCGAACTCCTCGTCCCATCGGTTGATCTCGTCGACGATGGGCCAGAGCGTCTTGAGCGCGCGCCCGGCGTGCGTTCCCAAGAATTTCTTGATCACGTCCCCAATCATGGGCGCTCTTCCTCACGGCAGGTCAAATGGTCGCGTTGCGGGTCGCCCGACTGGGGTCGGGGCGGAGGGGCTCCGTGGGCCGGCGCCCCATAGCCGGCGGTTCAGCTCTCTTCTGCCGGCAAGGGCATCTTGCGGCGGTTCTGCTCGGGGGAAAGGGAAGCGAGGTAAATGGCCCGATTGTAAAACTCCGTGTACCCGCACAGGGCGCAAGTCACCTCGATGTAGCGGTTGTCTTTGCTGGGCAGCAGGTCCAGGAGCCCGGACTTGGCCAAGACGATCTCGCGCACCACCGGCTGGCGTCCCCGGCATTTGGAACAGACGTAGTTCTGAGCGGCGACCTGCGTGGGATCGGTCATGATCGGCTCCTGGATGACGCCGGCCCGGCCGGCTCGCCCTTCCGGCATAGACGCCGCAGGTTCTCCGCGCCTCCGCGACGCTCGCGCGATCTCATCGGCCGAATCTCGCCGATGCAGCCGGTCGCCGGCCGCCCCCCGTCGGCCCGCGCTCTTTCTTACTGCCCAGGCGCGGGCGCCGGCTGCGCGGGCGGCGGCGGAGGGGCTTGGTGAGGCGTTGCGGGCTTCTCGGTCTCCAACTTCGCCCGCAATTCGTCGGCCGTCTTGCGGAAATCCCTGTAAATCAGGTTATAGAGGCTGGCCTTTGTCGCGTACTCCCTGGCCCGACCCGGCTCGTTGACGTCCTCTGCCTGCGCGGCCAGCGTGTAGTACTCGTAGCCGAGGATGAAGTAAGCGTCGCTGACTCGCTCCAGGAACTTGAGCCGGTCGACCTCGATCTCTCTCTCAATGGCGCGAGCGCGGGAGAGGGTTTCGAGGTTGGAGCACCCGCACACGCTCAGCGCCGCGGCCACCCCGACGGTCAGGACCAAGAAGCGTCTCATGCCGTTGGATCTCCTTTGCCTGCGCAATGTGCGATCGCGCAATCGCCGTACGGTTTCCGGAACCCGCGTCCGGCGACGGTCTCCGGGACAAGACCCAGCCAACCGCCTCCGATAATGGCCGGAGAATCAACGCCTTGCAAGGACAATTCACATCACGCGCCCTGGCTGGCGAACGGCCTGGCTGACGAACCGGCCTGGGCGACGAACGCCTCGACCACGGCCGCGGCGTTCTCCGTGGGCGTCTCGGGCTGGATCGGCTTGGCGGGAGAGAGGATATAGCCGCCGCCTCGGCCCATCTCCCGGCACAGGCGCTCGATCTCGCCGCGAATCTCGCGCGGCGAACCAAAAGGAATCGTGCTTTGCGTGCCCAGACAACCCCAGAACGCGATCTTGTCCCCCCACCGCTTCTTCAGCTCGTAGGGGTTCATCCCCTCCGCCTCGGGCTGGACGCTTTCCAGGACGTCGAGGCCGATCTCGATGATGTCGGGCATGATCTCGGCCACGCTCCCGCAACAATGGCTGATGACGATCTTGCCCTGGGCGTGGACCGCTTCGTAGATCTTCGCCCACCGCGGCTTCATGAACTTGCGCCAACGCTCCGGTCCCAGCATGACGCCGCGCTGGTCCCCCCAGTCGTCGCCGAACATGATGGCGTCGGCCGGAACGCCGGCGGCCTGCCCGACGTGGGAGAGGTACAGGTCGGTCAGGCGATCGAGCAGTTCGCCGTAGAAATCCGGATCGGCCGCCGCGTCCATCAAAGCGTTTTCAAAACCCCGGATGCGCCAGCTCTGCTCGAAGAGGCCCCACCCGCAGCCGAAGAGGGCGAAGCTGTCGGGATGCTCGTCGATTGCTTTCCGCGCCGATTCCTCCAAGTTCGGCGCTGTGAAACGCTCGGCGTCGGGAAAGTCGTAGTTGTCGAAAGAAGCCGCCTGCATCGCCGGTTCCACCAGGTAGAATGGACGATGATCGTGGCGCCAGAGGCCGCCGAAGGCGTCGCGCGTATGGATCTCGTCGACGCGCTCCTCGCGGATCGTGTCGATCCCCGCGCACGAGACGATGTAGGGCGTCAAGCGCTCGCGCCATGCGCTGCTTCCATAGTGAGCGTCCAGACGTTCGGCCACGTCCCCCTCGAAACCCAAGGTATAGGGCACGGGCCGGGCTTCTCTGTGATGGATCTGTTCCAGAACGACGTCGCGAGGTTTCACTTTCCTCTTCTCCTTTCGGGAATCTCATGAAGCGTCCCAGGCGGTTTGACCACGGTGAACGTCTTGCCCCAAGCCGTGAGACCGAGATCGTATTGCGCCCCCGACTTCAAGAGAACCCAATTCGCCTAGGTGTTGCTGTTCGGGCCAGGCCACACTGAGGTATGTGCGACGCCAAAGGCATGAAACCGGATCGCGAAGAACATCCGCGATCCCTTCCGTTTCATTCCCACGCCATCCCTTCTCGACGCTACTGGGACCGTTTCCCACGCCCGCGTTCTACGCCATTAGGTTCAGATGAACGCGCGCCCAACTGACGGGCCCCGCGCCGGCCGATCTCATTCGATCGTCCACATCGCCAGCGTTTCCTGGTCCCTCACGAAAATCCTGTTCCCGGCCACCACCGGATGCGCGTAGGTCGGCGAGTCGGCGACCTTGATCCGGGCCAACTCCGCGTACTCCTTGCCGCTGGGCTTGAAGACGGTCAGTTCGGAGTTGCTGGGCAGGGCCAGGATGACGGAGCCGGCGTCGAGGATGGCCGCGAAGCCGCCTGGACCGCGCTGGACGGTGTCGGTCCAGGCCGTCTGGCCGGTCTGAGCGTTGACGCAGAAGAGATTGCCGCGATCGGAGAGGCCGAAGAGCAGGCCGTTCTTGAGCACGGGCGTGTTGAACTGCGTGGCCGCCTCCGGGTTCGTCCAAAGATCTTTGGCGACAAAGCCATCCCCTTGCTTCTCGATCTTCACGGCCTTGGCGCCCCGACCCGCCCCCGTGAAGATCACCGTCTGCCCGTCGACGATCGGGGTGGCGGAGTTGTAAGCCCTCCCCTGGGGCACGAACGGAAGTTGCCACAGGAGCTTCCCGTCGGCCGCGCCGACACCCACGACGCTCTTCTCCGTCAGCGTCACGATCTGCTTCACGCCTCCCGCCGTCAACAGAACGGGCGAGGCATACTCCGGACCTTCGGCGGCCCACTGCCACTTCTGGTCGCCGGTGGTCAGGTCGAAAGCGATGATCGCC
>DATKZW010000692.1:0-4482 GCA_035527775.1 Sumerlaeia bacterium
TTCGTGTGGAACGGCAGAATGAACCGCTCGCCGTCCCTCCGATAGACTCGATGGCTTCCCCTGCTGCGCACGAAGGCGAATCCCGCGTTGAGAAGCATCTTCTCGGCCTCCTGCGCCGTCATTCGCGGAAGCTTGCCCAACTCAGACCTCGATGAAAGTGGATAGGATTTCCTTGCTGAGAAGCGCCTGCTTCTCTTCAACGTCGAGCGTCTCTAGATAGAGATCCACACATTCCCGGATGTTCTGGAGCGCTTCCTCCAGAGTTTCGCCCTGAGTGTGACACCCCTTCAATTGGGGACAGTAGGCGAAGTATCCCGCCTCGTCTTTCTCGACAATGACGCTGGTCTTCATCCTGCACCTCCTAAGAACTCATCGGGGCAAACCTTCCGTCCCGAAGCCATCATCTTGATCCGCGGCGGAAGCCGCGTTTTTCGCGTCCTCCTCAGCCTGAGCTCATGGAACAGCGCTGAAGGATGAAGTCCCAAATCGGCGCGGCCAGGTCTTCTTTTGTCGCGCGGGGCAGTTGCTCTTCCGCGCCCGAACGCGCGAGAAGCGTGACGGCGTTTTCGGGCGCCGCGAAAGCCGGATTCTCGGCCGAGATCTCGTTCGCTACGACAACGTCGAACCCTTTTCGCGCCATCTTCTCGCGGGCGCGAACCGCCAGATCGGTCGTTTCAGCGGCAAATCCGACGAGGACCTGCCCCGGGCGGCGCGCGGCGTTCGCCTCAGCCGCGATATCGGGCGTGCGAACGAGTTTCAGAGAAATGGATTGACCGCTCTCCTCCTTCTTGATCTTTGCCTCCGCCGTCGACTCCGGCGCGTAGTCCGCGACGGCCGCGGCGAAGACGCAGACGTCCTGAGCCGCAACGCGATCCATCACGGCGTCGCGCATCTCGCGAGCGGTTCTCACGCGAACAAGTTCCTTCAAGCCCTCCGGCGGATCGAGCAGAGTCGGTCCGGCGATCAATGTGACCAACGCGCCCCGCCTGCGCCCCTCGGCCGCCATCGCGAAGCCCATCCGTCCGGTCGACGGGTTGGAGAGGTGGCGCACGGGATCGATCGGCTCGGTCGTGGGCCCGGCGGTGACGAGGACTTTCTTGCCCGCGAGCGGCCCATGTCTGGCGGCGCTTCGAAGAGCGGCCTCGACGGCCTCTTCGATCCGATCGAGTTCGGCGAGCCGGCCCGCTCCTTCTTCTCCGCACGCCAGTTGGCCCGATTCCGGCTCCACGATCGCCGCGCCGCGCTCGCGCAGTTTCGCGACGTTTTCCTGGGTTTGAGGATGCTCCCACATGGCGGCGTTCATGGCGGGAGCGACGACGAGGGGGCCTCGAAAAGCGAGAGCCGCCGTCGAGAGCGGATCGTCGGCGAGCCCCGCGGCGAGTTTGGCGATCGCGTTCGCCGTCGCCGGCGCAATGACCAGCGCGTCGCCCCACCGCGCGAACGACACGTGCTCGATCTCGAAGGCGCGGTCACGGTCAAACATATCGACGTAGACCGGCCGGCGCGTGAGAGTCTCGAACGTGAGGGGAGCGACGAATTGCGTTGCGGCCTTCGTCATGATCACGCGGACGCAGGCGCCCCGCTTCATGAGTCGCCGGCAGAGCTCCGCGCTCTTGTAAGCCGCGATGCCGCCGCTCACGCCGAGGAGAACATGAGAGTTCCTAATCAGGGATGCGCTCATTGCACTCGTTTTCCGTTCATCTTGACCCGCGCCGGTCATCCCAGACGCTCGCGGCCGGCAACTGCTTCCGTCCATCTTGCATTGTCGGTCGTCCGTTTGCCATTTCGCATTCGAGTTCCCAGCCCGAAGTCACTTCATCAACCCCCGCAAAACCTCGAGATTCTCCACGTCTTCTTTCATATCCGGGCCTTTCGGCGTCTCGAGGACCTTGGGAATCTTCTTCAGACGCGAGTCGTTCAGCACGTGCCGGAACGGCTCGAGACCGAGGAAGCCCTTGCCGATGTGCTCGTGGCGATCCACGCGGCTGCCGAGCTCTTTCTTTGAGTCGTTCAAGTGAATGGCCAGCAGGTTCTCAAGCCCGATGACCTCGTCGAAAGTCCGCATCGTCGCCCGGTAGTCCTTGCGCGCGCGGATGTCGTAGCCAGCGGCGAAGACGTGACACGTGTCGAAGCACGCGCCGGTGCGGGACGGGTCGCTTGCGCCTTCCATCAGCGTCGCCAACTGCTCGAACCGGCAGCCCAGGTTCGTTCCTTGCCCCGCCGTTGTCTCGAAAGCGATCTTCACCTCTGGCCGGGGCGTCTCGCCGAACACGCGGTTGACGCCTTCGATGATGCGCTTGAGGCCCCATTGCTCGCCTTCACCCATGTGGGAACCGGGATGGATGACGATGAAGGGCACGCCAAGAAGCGTGGCGCGCTCGACTTCGTCGACCATCGCGCGAATCGATTTCTCGTAGAGCCTCTCATCGGGCGACGCCAGATTGATGAGGTAGGAGTCATGGCCGAAGACGGCTCGGATGCGGCTGGCCGCCAGATCCGCCTTGAACGTCTGCGCTTCTTCCTGGGAGATGGCGGCGCCGCGCCACTGGTTGCTGTTCTTCAGGAAGATCTGGATCGCGGCGCAGCCGATGGACTCGCCCCGCGCGACGGCCTCGGGCATGCCCCCCGATATGGACATATGGGCGCCCAGCAAGGGGGGCGTTTTCCTGGGGGTCGTTTTGGAAGAAGGCATCGAAAGCCCCTCGCCGGGGATTGGGCTGGAGATATGGTAGCCGGATCCGCCGGCGAAATCAACCCGGACGCGAGGGGATCGTCAGTCTTCGCCCTCCCCGATTTTCCTCTTCAGAGGAACGAGGATTTCCTCGCGCAAAGAGGGCCAATACCTCCGGGTGTAAACCCAGACGCTGATCAGATTCAAAGCGAGCGTGAGCCCCTCCATGACGTAGATCTGGACGGCTGGGACGACAATCCAAAAGTGGGGCGGCGCCTGGAAATGCCAGTAGCAGTAACAGATCGTGATGAAGGCGACGATCGTGCGCCACTTGCCCGACCAGTTCGCTTTGGCGTCCACGTTGTGGAGGCTGCCGACGGAGCGCAGAAAGGAGACCCATTGATCGCGAAGGAGGAGGAGAACGGTGAGGAGAACGAGGATGGCGGCATGGGCGCACTCGCCTTGCCGTCCCGCAACGTAGACGAGGGTCGGGAGGGTGCAGACGTAGAAAACTTTGTCCGTCAGAGGATCGGCGTAAGCGCCCAGCTTCGTGACCATGTCGAACTTGCGGGCGAAGTACCCGTCGAAGAGGTCGGTGAACGCCGCCAGGATCATGGCGCCGAACCCGACCGCGAACCAGAAGGGATGCTCTCGGGTATTCACCGCAAGGGCAATGACCAGGAAAAGACCGATGAGTGGCGCGCGGCCCAAGGTCAGCGAGGTGACGAAGGCGAATTTCAGGCCTCTGGCTTTCATCTCTTCATGCTTCGATTCCGCTTGGCCCGCAGGATGGCGTCCACCACCTCGACGAACCCGGCGCCCGAGGATTCCGACGTGATGAAAGCGGGCATTCGCTCCATCAGATCCAGGTAGGGCCGAACGTTTGCCATGGCGAAGGAGAGAGGGAAAAAGGCAAACATCGGCTCGTCGTTGGGAGAGTCGCCGCAGAATGCAAAGGCGCCCTTTTCCGTCTCGAGATCCACGCCAAGCAGTTCCCTCGCGCAGAGACGCGCGCTCGACAGTTTGTCGAAGTCCCCAAACCAGCCGTTGACGTGAATCGACGAGATCTTGGCGTGCGCGCCGTTCTGCTGGAAGATGTCCCGGATGCGCAACGCTTGGTCGCGGGGAAGCGGCGCCACGTCTTCGCAGAAGTCAATGGCCAGGTCATACTCCCTGTAGCGTTGATCCGAAGCGATGGCGCAGCCGGCAACGCTCGCCAGGATCTCCTTCCCGATGTTCTCCAGACGACGGCGGAACTCAGAGCGCTGCGCGTCGTCGTAGAGAAAGCGACGTTGCAGTCGGCGGCCGTCGTGGTGAAAGTAGAAGCCCCCGTTTTCACCCACCACGGCGGTCACGGGCCAGAACCGCGCGATGTGGTCGCACCATCCGGCCGACCGCCCCGTGACGGGGATCAGGCGCAACCCCGCCTCGTGGAGCCGCCACATGGCGTCGAAAGCCCCCGGCGTGATCTTTCCGCGGGTCGAGATCGTCTCGTCGATGTCGGCGAAAACGCCGGTCACGTTTACCAGGCGTGAAGGATCCGGTTCCACAACGGTTTGCATGAACGTCTCGCATTGCGCATTGGCCGAAGAGATCGAGTCCTTGCCTACAGGCTTCCGTGTGTACGCTACAGACGCGACTGCGCCTTGTCAAGGGAGCTATCGCCCGGTCAGCGATTCCGCAACTTGGGCTTTGGTTGGGGGTGAAGGTGGGGATCTGGCGCTGGGGCTGTTGGGTTTTGGGGAGGATTGCACCTGGGCGATCGGGTGGAGGAGATTCGCGGAGGTCTCTTCGGCCGCTTTCGGCCCGGT
>DATKZW010000693.1:0-3139 GCA_035527775.1 Sumerlaeia bacterium
GAATCGCAACGACCGAGCCCGGCGCCATCCTCGGAACGTCTTGCGGCAATGGCCCGCCGCGCCGGGCCCAGTCGGACAGGTAAGGCCACTCCGGGATCATCTCCACGGCCCGGCCGGCTGCATAGGCGAGTTTGACGCCCACCATGCCGGGCTTATAGATCTCGTTGGAATATACCCGCGCTTCGCTCGACAACTCCGTATCGGTCTGGATTGCCTTCCCCGCCTCGAAAATGTCGCCGAACGCCTGGCGCTGCAGGCAAACCGACGCCAGGCCAGAACCCAGAGACCAGACGACCGTGAGCCCCACAACCGCCAGAATCGCCCGGTGTCCCAGCCGCCCGTGGCGGGAAAGAGCGTTCTCCATGCGCGCCATGCCGGCTCCCGCGCACGTCAAGGCCAACGGGAGAAGCGGAAGGAGATAGCGCGTCTGAAACGACTGGAAGACGCTCTGAGCGATGAGGACGGCCAGGGCCGCATACAGGAGCAAAGCGCGAACGGGAACTGCGGAAAACGCGCAAGGAGCGAGGAGGTCTTTGCCCGTCCCGCGCACCACGCCGACTACGAAGAAAACGAAGACCGGCAACGTCAACACGTAGGGAACCACGAAAAGAAACATCTCGAAGAGGTACCAGTAATTCAGAAGAGTCGCCCCGAGATTGCCCGCTTGACGTTCCGCGACCTGGGCGACGTGACCGAAGCGCTGGAACAAGAACCATGCGGGAAGCGCGAGCCACAGCATCTGGGCAAGCGCCGCCGCCCATCGCCCGGTCGAGCGCCCGCGCCTCACGCGGCCCCCGCCCCACATCCGCGCGACCTCCCACACGACGAGCGGCAGAAGCATCAAGCCGTGGTACCGCGTGAGTGTGGCCAGGACGGAAAGAACGGTGATCCAGACGATCGCCCAGCCGGCGCTCCTTCCGGGGGGTTGCGGATCACTCCCCGCTCCCGGGAGGGGGTTCGGCGCCTGCCGGTCCCCGTTCAGAAACGTCGCCGCGTCTCGCATGCGCAACGCTAGCAGACCGGCGCAGGCCGAATGGAAGAGACACGTGAAGAGCATGTCGGTCATGACGCGCAAGCTCCAACGGAGCGCCTCGGGCGAAACGGTGTAAAGGATGAGCGTGAAGAGAGCGCATCGGCGCCCGCCCCAGGCGCGGGCCGCGCGCCACAGCGGTAGAATGAGGAGGAGCGAGGCGGCCCACGATATGAGTCGTCCCGCCGCAATCCCGCTCAACCCCGCTCCTTCCAGAACGTAGATCAGCGCGGTGTAGAGAGGAGGCCAGAAAGAATCGGATCGCTCGAACTGGGTGATTTGAAGAATGCCGTCGGTGTACTCGCCCGTGTTGAGCCGAATGAGGGCGAGACGGAAGAGTCCGTTGAAGACGAGGAACCCCGCAAGCAACGCCCCGTCGCTGGGCATCCCTTTGTGAACGTCAGAGGCTCTTGGCGCGGATTCCTGCATGGGCTTCGTCGGCGATCTGCGTGAAGAGAGGCGGCTCGGCATTCTTGCGAACGCTTGAAACGCTCGATGGCCTCATGCCCCCGCGGCCCCCGCGCTCTCACGCGACCCCGCGCGCGATGTGCGGCGCGAGTCTTCAGCCTTGGGTCGCTGTCGAACACCTTAGCAGGCCCCCTTGGGCATTCAAGAACGAAATGGGCGGCGCCCCGCTCGGCCCCCGCGCCGAATCTCCCCTTCCTTCCTCTTTTTCTTGTCTTTCTCTCGTCCCTCGTCTAATCTCCAACGAACCACACTCCCCACTCCGCAGGAAGGAGTCCGTCGGGAATCGTGTTCTCATTGCCGCGCATCCATCTCGCCCTCATCGCAGCCGCCATCTTCGTCGCCGCGTGGGCGCCGCGCATTTCCGCCCAGGCTTCCAGTGAGCCCCTCGAACGCCTCGAGCGCGCTCTGCCCGATATGACCTCTCTCGCCGCCCGCCCCCGGACGGACGAAGCGGCGCTCGTCGACCGCGTCGTGGCGTGGGTGGATGATGAGGCGCTGACGCTGACGGAACTCGAGGAGGCCTTGGTGCGCTACCAGTCGGAGGGGCTCGTTCCAGCCGGCCGCGCCGACGACACGCGGTTGCGCGCCGCCCTCGAGCGATGGATCGATGAGACGCTTCTACTGGCCGCCGCCAAGAAGGCGGGAGTCAAAGTCCCCCCCGAAACCGTCGACAACCGCGTGGACGCCATGATTTCGGAGTTGGAGAAACGCCACGGCGGCAAGCGCGCCCTTGACGATCTCCTGGCTCGGGCGGGACAGGACCGCGACGTCCTGCGCGGGAAACTCCGCGAGCAACTCCTGCGCGAGTGGACCATCGCCCGCGCCGTCGGCGAGCGCATCACGCTCACCGACGCCGACGTGGCGCGATTCGAGGCCGAGCGGCGCGAGAAAGGACTCCCCACGGTTCGCTACCATCTCTCCCATCTGTTCTTCCCGGTCTCGCCCGACGCCCTGGAGAAACGCTGGAGCCAGGTCGTCATGATGGCCCACGACGCGCGTCTCGAAGCCCAGCGCCGTGGAGATTTCACCGAAGCGGCAACGGAATGGGCTCGCCGCTATTCCCTGGAAGGCGCCACAGGGGGGTCCCTCGGCGCCGTCGCGCCCGACGAACTGCAGCCCGAGCTGGCTGCCGCGCTCCAGAAACTCGAACCGGGTCAGAGCACGCGCCCCATCCGAACGCAGAAGGGCGTGCACGTCCTCTATCTCGAACGGAAAACCACCGCCCGGCAAACGCTGTTCGCCCTGCGCTTCGAGGAGGAATGGCAGCGGCGCGCGAAAGAATTGCGCAACGGCGCCTCCATTCAGATTGCCGAACGGATCCTTCCGGAGCGGTAGAGACGTCCCGCGGCAACTGCCGCCCCGCCCCTTTTCCCTTGCAATCCCTTCCCGCCGGCCCTACACGAATCCGACGCCGAGGGCGGCGGAGCGGAAGGCGCGTCGTCTCCCGGCGCGCGTCGTGGCCGCTTCGCGAAGCCGGGGTCTCGCCGCCCTCAATAGCCCAACCGACGCCCCATCCGAAGGAGATCCCCGAACCATGGAACCGATGACCAGTTACGAGCGCGTGAGGAACACGCTCGAGCGCAAGCCGGTGGATTGCTCAGCGGCCGTGTTGAGCCCCTGGGGGAGCACCGTGAAGCGCTG
>DATKZW010000694.1:0-2398 GCA_035527775.1 Sumerlaeia bacterium
GCGGCGCACGTCCGCATCTGCCCGCGGACCCATTCTCGGGTCTTGAGCGCTACGACCCGGACGAGCGGATTCGCGTTCAAGGCGTCATCGATTGCCTCGTCGAGGAAGCCGACGGGCTCCTTCTCATCGACTACAAGACCGATGCCATCCCTCCCGAAGCGGTCGCCCAACGCGCCGCCCTCTATCTGCCCCAGATCCGCCTCTACGCAAAGGCCGTGGACGTCATCTTCCCCACGCCGCTCAAAGAGGTCTACCTCTACTTCCTTGCTTTGGGGCGCGCCGAACCGATCGCGGTGGAGTGACTGGCGTTCGAGAGCGCTCGCGAGCATTCCGAATTGACTTGCCGCGCAAGCCGGTAGTACAAGAACAAACAGCCGAGGGCGGCTGTTCCACACTTTTCAGACGCCCTGTCAGGCGGAAAGGCAGGAGCAGATGGAGAAAAAGAAGGAATTCGAACAGGGAATCACGTCCCAGAAAGAAGACTTCTCCCAGTGGTACATCGACACGGTCCTGAAGACCGCGATGGCTGACTACTCGTGCGTGCGCGGGTGCATGAACATTCGCCCTTACGGCTATGCGGTCTGGGAAAACATCCAGGCGGAATTCGACCGCCGCTTCAAGGAAACGGGGCACGAGAACGCCTACTTCCCGCTTTTCGTGCCCGAGTCGCTCCTCATGAAAGAGGCCGAGCACGTTGAAGGCTTCGCGCCCGAAGTGCCGTGGGTAACCCACGTGGGCGGCGAGGCGCTGACCGAACGGCTCGCGATTCGCCCCACCTCCGAGACCGTCATCTGCGCCGCGTACAAGGAGTGGATCCAGTCGTACCGCGATCTGCCCGTCCTCATCAACCAGTGGGCGAACGTCGTGCGATGGGAGAAGCGCACGCGCCTCTTTCTGCGCACCTCGGAGTTCCTCTGGCAAGAGGGGCACACGTGCCACCGCACGGAGGCCGAGGCGCGCGAAGAAACGATGAAAATGCTCGAGGTCTACCGCGAGTGCTGCGAGACGGCGCTCGCCATGCCGGTCGTCAAGGGGCGCAAGTCGGAGTCGGAGAAGTTCGCCGGCGCCGTCGAGACCTACTCCATCGAAGGGCTCCTCGCCGACGGCAACGCCATCCAGAACGGCACGTCGCACTTTCTCGGGCAGAACTTCTCCAAGGCCTTCGACATCAAGTTCCTCGACGAGGACAACACCGAGAAACACGTCTGGCAGACGTCGTGGGGCGTCTCGACGCGCCTCGTGGGCGCTCTCATCATGCGCCACGGCGACGACTCCGGCCTGATCCTCCCTCCCCGCATCGCCCCGATTCAGGCCGTTATCGTGCCCGTCTACAAAGAGGCGACGAAAGGCCTCGTCCTCGAAGAAGCGGCCAAGATCCACGCCGAGCTCCGGGGCGCGGGAATCCGCGCCAAGTGCGACGACCGGGAGACCGTTCGCCCGGGCTTCAAGTACAACGAGTGGGAGATGAAAGGCGTGCCGCTGCGCATCGAGATCGGCCCGCGCGACATCGAGAAAGGCCACGTGGTCGTCGCCCGGCGCATCGACCGCGAGAAGACTTTCGTCCAACGCGCGGAACTCGCCAAGTCCATGCCCGCAATGCTCGAGACATTCCAGGCGGATCTCTTCGAGCGGGCGCGCGCGGACATGAGCGAAAACACGCGCGAGGCCTCGACGCTCGACGAGCTGGCCGAGATTATCTCGACCCAACGCGGCTTCGTCTGGGCCGGCTGGGACGGCTCGCCCGAGACCGAGGCCGAGGTCAAGGAGAAGACCAAGGCCACGATCCGCAACATCCCGCTCGAAGGCGGAGAGCCGACGCAAGGGTTGAAAGACCTTGTCTCGGGAAAGCCGGCGAAGCATCGCGCGCTCCTCGCGCGGGCGTACTGAGAGCCTATCCGGGAACGCCGCAGCGCCGGCATCTTGCCGGCTGTCGCGGGGGACGGCGCCTGGCTCGGCCGTTGCGAGTACGACGTCAACAACTTCATCGCGAAACTCGACGCGGGGACGCTCTGCGCGACCGACTCGACGTTCGCGCAGGACAGTTTCAGAGTCGGCGCTTCCGCCCCGAAGGGGCGGTTTTGGGAGTGCGCAGGCTTCCCTGCGCTTTCTCGGCGCGGTGGCTTGCCGCCGCGCGAAACCTCGTTCGAATGGGGATGAAACCCCCGCCTGCCTGCTCTGGCGGGTCAAAGCGACGGCGAGCCGTCGCAATCCAAAGACTTTGAAATCGTGCTGGACTTTCGCGTACGGGCGCATCTTGCCTCCGCTACGCCGAGGACGCCCACGGAACGCCCCGGGCCGGGCTTGCCCCGGTCGGGCGAAGGATTGGCGGCTAAGAGGGCCGGTTCCTCCCGCCCCCCCGCGCCCCCCCCTCCGTTGCGCGGTTTGCCGCCCGGTGGCG
>DATKZW010000695.1:0-4225 GCA_035527775.1 Sumerlaeia bacterium
TTGTGGCGCGCAGCCTGACCTGACTATGCAACGACGGTATTTCGCCACACCACCCAAAGCGAGTGAAGTCGTTCTGACGGAGCTCGAGATTCTGGCGTCATGATCCGAGCGAACATCGGCATCCCCATGTCTGCTGTTGGCGAAAGCCTGAGACTTGATTCTCACGCGCAAAGGAGGCCCTCGTATGTCCCCACGCATTGTCTGTCACCAGCACACTCTCAACAATTCCGATCGCGAGTTCATCGTGAACAAGGTCGCCCGTTTGAGGAAATACTACGACCGAATATCGGAAGTCAGCGTGATCCTGGACTCCGCCAGGAAAGACTGCCAGGCGGAGATTCTGATTTATGCTCCTCACTGCAACCTGCACTTGAGAAACGTGGCTGACAATATGCGCACGGCCTTTGAAGGGGCGCTGAACAAGGCGGAGCGCGGCCTGGTAAAGATGAAAGGGAGACTCTGGGGGGACAAGAAGTCCCGACGGCGAAGCGTGACGATCCGCCGCTTCGGGCCCGCCGGGGTGGAGGGGCTTCCTTCCCTCGAGGCGGAAGCCGGGGGCGAGGATAGCGACGGGATCCAAGTCGAGCATATCGTTCCCGAGCCGATGCTTCTGAGCGAAGCTCGAGAGCGCATGGTCGAGCAGAACGACGGCATGCTCGTGTTCGTCAATCGCAAAACGGAGGAGATCAACATTCTCCATCGCAACGCGAAGGATCAGCTCGAACTCCTCGAGCTGGGCGGAACCACGCTCTTTCAGCCCGAGGCCGAACTCGTTGCTCTGGCCGCTGAGCGTTAGTCGATGCGTGACGCTTTCCCGGAAGCGACCTTCCGGGAGATGGCCGGGGGCGCCCGGGCCCGATGCGAGGTGTCTCAATGGAAGCGGATATCGACAGCTCTTTCGTCCAAGTGATCATTGTCATCGTGATCACTCTCGCCTACGGCGTCTGGGGCGCCGTGAGAAAGATCGATCGATGGATCCAGACTCACCGACTGCCGCAAAGCGAACGGGGCAGGGTCTCGGCTCCGGTGCGGGAGGTTAAGGCGTCTGCGACGTCGACTCGGGAAACCATGCGCGAGGCGCCTCGAGATTTGCGGACCACTCTGCTCGAGGAGCTGGAGAAAGCATTTCGAGGCGTGGAAGAGCCCGTGCAGGAGGCCGCCGCGCGGCCTTCGCCTCCTCGCCCTGCCCCAACGCCGCCGCCTCTTCCTGAAGAGGCGCCGCCGGAGCGCGCCGTTCGCCTCGACAAGGGCGGCAAACGCCTTACTTCCACCGGGATTGAGATCCAGGCGACGGCCTCCGTCAGACGGAGTCGCCTGGACCACTTGGCGGCGCTTCGTTCGCCCGAGGACATGAAGCGCGCCATACTTCTCCACGAGATCCTTTCTCCCCCGCGCGCTGTGCGCCCCTTCGAATGACCCTGCAAGTCCATGCCATTCCCGCCGTCTCCGTCGGGCTCGGCGACATTGGTTGGGACGATGACACGTACCTTCTGCGATACGGACGCCCGGTCCGGGCGTCCGAACTGGACGCCTCGCTCGAGCGCGTCGGCATGCTCAATCCCCCCCTCCTCATCAGAGGAAAGACGGGAGCGGCGATCGTTTGCGGCTTTGCGCGTCTCGAGGCGTGGCGGCGGCTCGGGCGAAAATCGGTCCAGGCCCGCGTCGTCGCGGCCGGCGCCGCGAGCGAAGAGGAACTCCTGGTCGCCGCGATCGACGACAACGAAGTGGCCGGCGGGCGGCGCCTGAACGTGATCGAGCAAGCCATGGCTCTGGAGAAACTCGCCGATTGGGTCGGTCCCGAACGGACGATCCAAGCCTATCTGCCGCGCCTCGGCCACAAGCCTTCGCGCGCCACGTTCGAAAAGCTCTTGGGGTATCGCTCCCTGCCTAAGGGCGTCCAGGTCGCTCTGGCGGACGGCCGCCTGGGAGAGGGGATGCTGCCGACGCTGAGACTGCTTGAGCCGGCCGAGCAGGAACTTCTGTTAGCCTGCATGGGGACGCTGCGCATGAGCGCGGGGACGCGTCGGAATTTCGCGCGCGAGGCCGCCGAGATCTGCCGTCGCGACCGAGTCTCTCTCACGGATCTCCTCGCGGAGGCGGACTTTGATCCCGCCGTTGCGCCCCTTCCCGGAGAGACTCCCCATGTCCGCGCCGCTCTTCTGGCGTGGATGCGCAAGCGCCGTTATCCGATCCTGCACCAGATCGAAAGCGACTACGCCGCCGCGCACGTGGAACTGGAGCTGTGCGACGCTCTCACGTTGCGCCATCCAAAGGACTTCGAGGGCGATGAGTTCCATCTGGAGGCGCGCCTGAGAAACGTGGAAGACCTGCGCAAGGTCGTCGGCCTCCTCGCGGACCGGCTGGAGAAACGCCGGGCGCTCTTTGGAAAGATGTTCGAGACCCGGTGGAGGGAATGAGTCGTGCACCCGCCGATCCACACGATCTACATCGAGGACGGCGTACGGAGCGCGCCGGTGACTCGCCGGGTCCTCGAGCGCAAGAACGGGGACGCGAAGGTGGAGTTCGTCGCCGATGGGCGCGAAGTGGTTCGCCGCTTCGAAATGGGGCGCGGCGCTCAAGGTCGTGGAAAACGGTCGCTCCTGCTCAGCGATTTCCGCGCCGAGCCGATCAAGCCGTGCCCCGGCACGCCCCGCTACCTCTGCTGCCGCTATGAAATCCTGAACTTCGCCACAGGCTGCCCGCTCGAGTGCGCCTATTGCATTCTCCAGGACTACTTCTCGAATCCCCTACTGATCGTCCAGGCCAACAGCGATGCGTTCCTGGCCGCCGCCGGAGAGACGTTGCGCGCCCGCCCGGATCGGTTCTTCCGCCTGGGAACGGGAGAGTTCACCGACAGTCTCGCCCTGGATCCGCTGACCGGGTACGCGCGTTTGCTCATCGAGTTTGCCCGCGGTTTACCGAACGCGATCCTCGAACTGAAGACCAAGACCACGAGCATCGAGGGGATTCTAGGGATCGATCACGGGGGGCGCGTCATCTGCGCCTGGTCGGCCAATTCCAAACGCGTAATCGCCGAGGAGGAGTTCCGTGTGGCCTCGCTCGACGACCGTCTGGGGGCGGCGGCTCAATGTGAGACGGCCGGCTATCGCCTGGCGTTTCATTTCGATCCCATCTTCCACTATGACGGCTGGCGAGACGACTATCGGCGCGCCGTCGAGCGGGTCTTCGAGAGAATTCGCCCGGAGAGCATCGCGTGGATCAGCCTCGGGTGCTTCCGCTACCGCCCGGGTCTGGAGCGCGTTATCCGCGAGCGTTTTCCGCTGAGCTCGCACACGTACGGCGAGTTTATCCGGGCAAGCGACGGGAAGATGCGCTACCCCCAGCCGCTTCGGATCGAGATGTACCATCAGATGATGCAGTGGATACGGGCCGCGGGCGGCGGCGACGTCCTCGTGTACCTGTGCATGGAGAACGCGCGAGTCTGGCGAGGCGCCATGGGGCGGGCGCCGCGAAACAATGCGGAACTGGGGCGGTGGCTCGATGCAGCGTGTCGGGATTGAGGTCGTCGTGTTTTCGGCCACGAAGAACGAGGCGGTCGCTGCGCGCCGCGTCCAGAGAGAGCCCTTTGGCAACGTGGCGCTCGGGCGAGTGCAAGCCACCGTTGGCCATCTCGGTGAACGCACGTGCCTGACCGTCGCTTCAGGCCTTGGTTACAAACACCTGGATCGGTGTTTTCATGAGTTGACGCGGCTGTTCCGCCCTCTCCTGTTTGTCAACTTTGGCGCTGCGGGGGCCGTCGATCGAACCATGGGCATCGGGACCCCGACAATCCCGAATGAGATCGTCGCCTACAGCTGGCCGGACCTCGAGCTCCAGGGAGAGCCGATCCGCCGCCCGACCGACCCGCTCAAGAGAATCGCCCGCGCCGTGCGAATCACGCGGGCCGGGAGCTGCCTCCATGACATTCGAGACGCCGAGATCCGAGATGAACTCAGGGCGAAACTGAGAATCGACACGACGGATTGCGAGACCTACCGCTTGGCGGACTTCTGCGGGCAACGGGACATTCCTTTCGTCGCCCTGCGCATGATCACGGACCGCGCCGACAGCATAGCGGGCTACCACTATGGCCGCTCGGCCGCCCAGGTTCTCGAAACCGGCGCTCAGCTGCTCGCGCCGCTTGTCGAGCAGGCATCGGATCTTGTCTGCCCCAAGAAGCAGACATCATGACGGCGCCTCTGGTGAGTGCGATCGTTCCCACTTT
>DATKZW010000696.1:0-4160 GCA_035527775.1 Sumerlaeia bacterium
GCGCCTGGAGGGTTGCGTCGTCTTCGCCTTCCGCGGCGTGCGCATCCTGCCCGGGACCGGCATTCACCGCCGCGCCGTCGAAGAGGGCGTCGTCGGGCAGGCGGACAGCCTTCTGGAGCCGCGCTTTTACTACTCTCCCGAAGTGACGGAAGGCTTTCTCGACGCAGCAATCGCCAAGTCCTTCGCCCCCCGCCACGACCGCATATATCCGCCCGGTCAGGGCATGGACAGAATCCAAGCCTTCCACCGCATGGGCCGCCGCGGGCCGATTTGGGATCTCTTGCTGGCGAACGGGCGAAGGCAACGTGGAACAAGATGACAGGCCGCTGAAATCTCTGGAGGAGGACCCGCGAATCACGCGAACCACGCGGATTGCATTCGGACGGACGGAGGACGCCGACGGAGAAGGGGGTCTCCGCGCGCGGGGTTTCCCTGTAGTTCCCGCTCAGACGCCGCCATTGCCACGCCAGAGGATCAAGAAGAGCCGCCCGCTTATGACGTCTGAGAAGAAGAAAAAGATCCTCCTCATCCATCCCCTCGGCGTGAATTGGATGCCGGGGGAGACGGACATGTCGCGCATCGCCAACATCATGCCCCCCATCGGCCTGTGCAGCCTCGCGGCCTGGGTCGAGCGGCGCGGCCACCGCGCCGACATTCACGACTGTTATGCTTTTCCCGGTCAGGACGCGCAGATCGATCGTTATATCCAAACCGAGGCGCCGGACTTCGTGGGATTCAGTGCGACCACGTCCAGTTTTCTCGACGGCGCGCGGATCGCGCGACACATCAAAGAGGCGCACCCGAAGATTCGCACGGTTTTCGGCGGCGTGCACGTGTCGGCGTTGCGCGAACGGCTCATGCGCGACTTCCCCGAGATCGATTACGCGATCCCCGGAGAGGGAGAGGGGCCGCTCCTGGCGCTTCTCGAATCGAACGGCGAAGACCCAGCGGCGATTCCGGGGCTGATCTTCCGCGACGGGGAGGAAGTGAAATCCGCCGAGGGGAAGTCTGAGGCCCTGGACCTCGACGATCTGCCCTTTCCCGCTTACGGGAAGCTCCGTGGCTTTCCGCAATCCTACAAGCTGCCCATCTTCAACTACCCGAAAGCGCCCGGCGCTACGGCGGTCACGAGCCGCGGGTGTCCCTATCAGTGCTCCTACTGCGACCGGTCCGTCTTCGGCCGGTCTTTCCGGTTCAACTCCGCGGGGTACATGGCGGAACTCCTGCGGCATCTCCACCAGACCTTCGGCATTCGGCACGTCACGTTCTACGATGACAACTTCACCGTCAACCACGCGCGCGTGGTTGAGTTCTGCGAACGCATGACGCGGGCGCGGCTCCCCATGACGTTCTCGTGCGCCGTGCGGGCCGAACACGTCGACCGGGACCTCCTGCGGCTGATGAAACGGGCCGGCTGCTGGATGATCAGCTTCGGCGTCGAGAGCGGCGATCCGGACCTTCTCGCGCGCCATCGCTCGCCGGCGGATCTCGACATGATCCGCGAGCGCATCGGGTGGGTCAAAGAGGCGGGCATTCGCGCCAAAGGGCTTTTCATGCTGGGCCTTCCCGGAGAAACCGAGGAGACGATCGAGCGGTCTATGGCGTACGCTCTCAGCTTGCCCCTCAATGAGTTCAACCTGGCCAAGTTCACGCCTTTCCCCGGTTCCCCTCTCTACAAGAACATCGGCGACCATGGGACGTTCGAAGAGGATTGGGAGTTGATGAACTGCCTGAATTTTGTTTTCATGCCCCACGGTCTCACTCGGGAGCGCCTCGAAGAGCGTTACCGCGAGTTCTACCGGCGCTACTTCCAGCGCCCCTCCGTTCTTCTGGGTTACGCGGCCATGCTCTGGCGTTCCCCCGACAGCTGGGTCCGCTTTCTGAGGAACTGGAAGGACTTCATGCGATTGCGCGCCGCCTACAAGAAGACCCGCCAATGACAGCGCCCCCCGCTCCGGAGCCCGCGTTTCCTTCGCCGAAGGCGCTCGCGGTCATCCCGGTGTTCAATAACCGCCAAACCTTGCGCCAAGTGGTCGAAGAGACCCTTGAGGTGGGGCTGCCGGTTCTCGTGGTGAACGACGGCAGCGCCGACGGCGGCTTGGACGGGATTCGGGATCTGTCGGTCGAACGCATCGACTTCCCGGAGAACCGCGGCAAGGGGGCGGCGATTCTCGCGGCGGGAGAATGGGCCGACGCCCACGGGTTCTCCCATGTCGTCACCCTCGACGCCGACGGCCAGCACGATCCGGGCGACCTCCCGCTGTTCCTGCCGAAGATCCGGGAAAACGGATCGGCCATCATCGTCGGCAGCCGAGACTTCGCCCGCGCCAACGCGCCTGGGCTCAACCGGTTCGGCAGGGCGTGGTCGAACATGTGGATGCGGATCGCGTGCGGCGTCGCTTCGCCCGACACCCAGAGCGGCTTCCGCGCCTACCCGGTCGCCGCCTTGCGCCGCGTTCGATGCTTCGGCAGGCGCTATGATTTCGAGGTCGAAATCCTCGCCCGGTCCGTTTGGGCCGGGTTCGAAGTCGATTCGGTCGACGTGTCGGTGCGCTATTTCGGCAAGGACGAGCGCGTCTCGCATTTTCGCCCGTTTCTGGACAATTTTCGCATCACGATCGCGTACGCGCGACTCGTCGCGCGGAACTTGCTTCCCCTCCCCCATCGGCGGCTGCTTGACCTCGATCCCTACGCCATCGAACTCTCCTGGACTCACCCCATCCGGTTCTGGAAGAGCGTGCATCGGCGGCTCTACCGAAAGCTCGACGAGGAAGAAAAGCATCTTTCGCTGCGCCACCCGATCCGCTCGCTCCGCCTCCTCCACCTGGAGCGGTCCTCGCCAAAGGAGATCTCTCTGGCCTGTATGCTGGGCGTTTTTCTTGGCACATTGCCCCTGATTGGATTTCACACCGTCACGATCTTCTTCTACGCCGCTCGACTGCGCCTCAACCAGGCCGTCGCGTTTTACGCCAGCAACCTCTGTATGCCGGTCATTCCTCCTTTTGTTCCCGCCTTGGCCGTCGAGGTCGGCTTCTACCTGCGCCAAGGCCGGTTTCTTGTGCTCGCCGATCTGAACACTCAAGAGGCTCTCTTACGGACCCTCGGCAAGGAGGCGCATTTGCGTCTCTGGGAGTACTTCCTGGGCTCGCTCGTCGTGGGACCTTTGCTGGCCGTCCTTGTCGGCCTTCTTGCCTATTTCGCGTCGTCGTGGAGCCAGGGCAGACTTCGGCGGCGCAGGGAGGCGAGGGAGATTGGCTGATTCCGGCGAAGCGCCCAAATCGCCGAACTACGGCGGCAAACTTGGGTACGGCATTTTCCAGTGGATCATCCGGATTCTGGGAGTGACGCCCGCCTATCTTCTGCTTCTTCTGGTCGTGCCGTACTACGCTCTGGTCCGCGCCTCCGCCCGCCGTTCCGCCGCCCCCTATCTTCGAAGACGGTTTCCCGAGTACGGCGCCTGTCGGCGCTTTCTGGCCGCCATCGAGCATTTCTACCGGTTCGGGCAGACGCTCATCGATCAAGGAGCGATGGGGATACTAGGACCGGAGGCGTTCCGGATCGAGTTTCCCGGAGAGAAAGGACTCTATGATCTGGCGCAAAAGCGCAAAGGGCTCATTCTCTTGACCAGCCACGTTGGCAACTGGCAGACGGCCATGGCCGACATGGGGCGTCTTGGCGTGCCCGTTCATTTCCAGTTCCGCCTCGAAGAGCATACGGAGGGGCGGCATTTTTTCGATCTGGCCCGGCGGCAGGGTGAATTCCGCATCATCCCGCCCAACGGTTTCCTCGGCGGGATGGTCGAGACGACCAACGCCTTGCGGGCGGGAGAGTGCGTGGCTATTATGGGCGACCGCTCGTGGGGCGCGCGCACAGCGAGAGCCGATTTCCTCGGCGCGCCTGCCGCGTTCCCGATCACGCCCTATCACTTGGCCGTCTCGACGGGCGCCGATCTCGTCGTGCTGCTGACGGCCCGCACGGGCAAGCTATCTTACACGCTCCAGAGCGTTGCCATCACGGAGGGCCGGGACTGGTCGGCCATCCCCCGAGAAGAAGCGATCGCCGAACTCCTCGACCGTTACGTCCAATGCCTGGAAAAACACGTGGACGCGCATCCCTTTATGTGGTTCAATTTCTTCGACTTCTGGGCGGAGGAGAAAGAA
>DATKZW010000697.1:0-5035 GCA_035527775.1 Sumerlaeia bacterium
AGATATTGGCGACCCAAACGGTGTCGATCCCGTCGAGAGCCGGCAGCTTCTCCTCGATGAACCGGACGATGCCGACGTTCTGCAGGCCGATCGCGTTGAGCAGACCGGAGGGGGTCTCTACGAGCCGCTGGGGCGGGTTGCCCTCCCGTCCGGTCAGCGTCAGCCCTTTGAGAAAGACGGCGCCAAGTCGCGAGGGATCGTAGAAATCCAAGTACTCCGTCCCATACCCGTATGTGCCCGAGGCGACGGTCACGGGGTTTTTCAGACGCAGGGGGCCGAGAAACGTTTCCAGGTCGGGTTGGGCCACGGCGTTCTTTCCCTCTTCTCCGCGTCGGCGGCGACGCCGACTGTGCGAACCGGGCGCCGCCCCGCGCGCGTGGCGCGGCGGGCGGCCTTCATCCAAACAGGAGCCGCCACGGAGCGCAATGGAATAGTGGATGAGGGGCGTTCACTTGGCTGAGGCAGACGCTACAGTTCGTTATCCCTCGGCTTTCGCCCTGTGACATTCTTCACCATCCGCCGAAACGTCGCCGGCTCAACGCCCCACCACGCCCCGCCGCCCTAGCCGTCTCCCGTCGTAGCGCATACGGCAGCCCTTCCACGCCCTTATCGCCGCCCGTCGTACCACATGTGGCGGCGCTTGGGATTGCGGAAGGTGGTCCACGGCGACGCCAACGCGAAAAGAAGGAAGCGCAGAAAGGCCGGCGCGGTGTAAAGGTCCCCCTTTCGGGCCGAAGTCAGCATGGGGTGACGAGTGAGGATGGCGAACGCTTTGCCGTACTTCTTCCCCAGGCGTTTCAGGCGCTGACTCAAGCCGAGTTCTTCGCTGGCGTAGACTCTTTCGTTGAAACCGCCCGCCTCGCGGAAATAGTCGGCGCGGCAAAAGAGAGTGGATCCGGCGGCCAGGCGGAAGGTCCGCGAGATCCAGTTCCAGAAACGCATGGCGTTCCGCAGGAGCTTCCTCGCGCCGTCGGGAAAGCGGCACAGGCAGCTTCCCCCGACGGCCTCGCCCTCCCGCATCACGCGGACCGTGTCCAGAAGCAGTGCCTCCGAAAGAGTCGAATCGACGTCGATGAAAAGGAACCAATCTCCGGGGGCCGCGTTGGCGGACGCAGGCGGTCGTCCTTTCCTCCTTGTAGCACGGGGCCTCGCGAAAAGATAGAGACTGCATCAGGCGTTCAGGCGATTCCATCTGAGAATTGTCTTGCGGCAAGCGGCTTGCGGAAAGTAAGGTGAACCCGCTGCAAATTCAAGCCGGCCCGCGGAAATCCGGCGCCGAGCAATCCCGGCGTTTGTGAGGAATTTGAGACGGCGACGGCGCGGAAAGGGAGCGAACGATGCAGGTAACGATCACGGGGGGCGCCGGATTCATCGGGACCAACGTAGCCGCGGAGTGGGCGGAGCGAGGGGCGCGAGTCGTCGTGTTGGACAATCTCTCGCGCCGCGGGGTCGAGGCGAATCTCGACTGGCTGACCGCCCGATTCGGCGATAGCGTCCGGTTCATCAAGGCGGACGCTGCCGACCCGGAGGCTGCGAATCGCTCGGTCCAGGGGTCGGACGTCGTTTACCACTTCGCTTCGCAAGTCGCCGTCACAACGTCGCTCGTCGATCCCATGCTGGATTTCCGCTCGAACGCCGAGAGCGCTCTCGTGATGCTCGAAGCGACGCGCCACCACGCTCCCGAAGCCGTCTTCTTCTATACTTCCACCAACAAAGTCTACGGCGAGATGGAAGACGTAGAACTCCAGGAGGACGCAACCCGCTACTCGGCGCCTGACTGGCCGAACGGGATCGACGAGTCGCGCCCTTTGGACTTCCACTCCCCCTACGGCTGCTCGAAGGGCGCGGGGGACCAGTACACGCACGACTACGCGCGCATCTTCGGCTTGCGCACCGTCGTTTTCCGCATGTCGTGCATCTACGGGGTGCATCAATGGGGGAACGAGGACCAGGGGTGGGTGATGCATTTCGCCCGATCCGTATGCGACGGCCGTCCCATCACGGTCTGCGGCGACGGCAAGCAGGTGCGCGACGTTCTCTTCATCACCGATCTCGTCGACGCCTTCTTCAAGGCGTACGAAGCCATCGACCTCACGGCGGGCGAAGTCTTCAATATCGGCGGCGGCCCCGCCAACAGCGTCAGCTTGATCGAACTGCTCGAGATGCTCGAGGTCGAGACGTGCCGCAAAGCGGCTGTCCAGGAATCGGACTGGCGCGCCGGCGACCAACGCTACTACTGCAGCGACGCCTCCAAAGCCCTCGAGCTTTTCGGATGGAAACCCACCGTTTCTCCCGAAGAGGGTGTGCGCCGCATTCTCCACTGGATCGAGAACCGGGACCTGAAAGACGTCTGAAAGGAAAAGGAAATCATGCGCTTAGCCGTTTTCGCCTCCGGACGGGGCAGCAACTTTCAGTCGCTCCTCAACGCCAAGCAGACGGGCAACCTGCCCGAAGCGGAATTCGTTCTGCTCGTGTCCGACAACCCGCAAGCGCGGGCCCTGGAGATCGCCCGGCAGAACGGAATCGCCGCGCGCCATTTCGTTTTCAAGGACTACACGGACCGCGCCGCATACGAACGAGCGATCCTCGAGCGCCTTCGGGAATGCGAAGTGGAAGGCATCTGCCTGGCCGGCTACATGCGGCTCGTGGGGGAAACGCTGCTCGAGGCTTACCGCAACAAGATCCTCAACATCCACCCCGCTCTGCTCCCCTCCTTTCCCGGCACGCACGGCCACCGCGACGCGCTCGAGTACGGCGTCAAGGTGTCGGGCTGCACGGTCCATTTCGTCGATGCGGGCGTCGACACCGGCCCCATCATCGTGCAGCGCGCCGTCGAGGTCCGCGACGACGACACGGAGGAAACCCTCGCGGCGCGCATCCTGAAACAGGAACACCAAGCCTACCCCGAGGCAGTGGATCTCTTCACCCGGCGGAAGCTCCGCATCGAAGGACGGCGCGTGCGGGCGCTGGACTGAGGAAACACGCCCATCCGCGCGACTCGCGCGGCTGGGCCCCGAGGCCTTGTCCGCCTCGAAGGACGGCGACAAGCGGGAGTTGGGTGAAGGGGCGTCGTCGTTCGCGCGGATTCGCGTCATTCGCGGACGAGTTTTATCACGAGGGAAACGCGCGCCGTTCAGTCTTCAAGGCGCCGTTGCGCGTCATCCCTCATCGGGAAGAGAACCGTAGTATTCCGCCATTGCCGCGTGGGTGATCTCCTGCCATCCTCCCTGGGCGTCCGCCAGCGCGCGTCGGGCGTGTTTCCATGGGGCTTCCATCTGAGCGAGATCGCTGAGCCATTGCGGCGATTTGCCGCCGTAGTAATCCAAGACGGCGTCCACGGTTTCCCGCTGGGTTGGACTCAGTCTGTCGGGATTGCCGTCCGGCCACTCACTGACCGAGAACATGCCGCGATGCTTGTTGTAGAGGCTCACGACGACCGGGCCGGTCGCGCCGGCCTCGATTTCCTCGAGGAAAAGCGGCTCCTCGTCCCAGACCAGCGACCAGGTCTGGCAGTAGTACACGAGTTTCTCGAGTTTCGTGGCGGTCATCTCGCCGCATCGGCGGAGAATGTAGGCCGCCACGTCATCCGCGGTGATCATGATGCCCGCCCTCCTTTCCTGCCGCCCGGAAACCGTAACTTTACACCTGTAATTCTGCTCTTGTTTCAGCCGGCGTGTCAACTTCTTTCCACCGTCCCTATGGGATACCATCTCAACGGAGTATCCGCCGACGATGCCCCACTCGGTGAGGCCTATTCCCTTTTCGAAAGGTATAGTTGATTGGCGCGTAGATAGATTGGGAATGTGAACACAGTCCCAATCGCTTTGCTGCTTCGGTCCCAACGGCGCCCCACAACCCTGTACGTATAGGTCTGTTCCTGATCCAACGGCCACCAATCGAAGACCGTCTTCCCCTGCAACGAGGGAAGCGCGTGGAAAAGGGGGCTCCTTGATTCAGCCCAAACCCGACTGCGGCCCGGCTTGAGCAAGGGCGCCACGCGTTTTCAGAAGGAAGGATGTGAGAGGGTTTGTGAAAGCGTGCAACAGCCGCCCTCGGCTGTTATGTGCGTAGGTTCCCTCGCCTTTTTTCATGCATTTCACCGGCGAGGGCGCCGGCGCCACACGATCCAACCGCCCTGTTCACACACCCCCGGAGAGAGTCCGCCAACTGGCGGGCCGCGCTAGCGGCGGTTCGGTCAGGTGGGGGCGGACGGGGCGCAGCCCGGTCCGGACGTCCCGCGGCTGGCTCGGGATCGGGCTTTTTCTTTGAGTTCAAGTTGCTTCTCGAGGTGTCGTCGGGCATTGGCGGCTTGCGCGCGCGCCACGTCCTCTCGATTCGTGGCCCGACGCGCGCGCTCCCAATCCGCGGCGGCCCTGGCCGATGCTTCCATTTGTCTCAGAAGCGCAAACATGCGAGACGCGGTCTGGTTGTCACCGACGCGGGTATAGAACTTGATCGCCTCCTCGTAGAGTCCGGCGGAACGAACGGACATTTCGAACCCGGCGTCGTAGACGTCCCGAGCTTCCTGCGGAGAGCCCCGCTCGAGCTGCCTAAAGCCCATGGAGCGGAAGGCTTGACCAACGGCGGGCCCGTTCTGGTTAGTCCACGGACCTGAGGGGGTGTAGCCCTCGGGACCGTTCTTCCGGTGCGAAACCGCCTCGTCGACCCGGCCCGATTCGACCAGCGCCACGAGCAACTGGGTTCTCATCTTGTGATTCTCTGGGTCCTCCCGGAGCGCCGACTCAAGGGACGTCGCGGCCTTCGAGTATGATTCCATGGCGAGCAGAACGTCGCATATCTGTTCTTCCATCTCTGGGCAGTCGGCGCTCAAATGCTCCGCCTCCTCCAGCGTTTCCAAGGCGCGAACGGGGTCTTTTCGGTCCAGGAAGCTCTTCGCCATTTGGATTCGCAGATCGGCCTCGAAGCTGCGCAAGGCCAGGGCCTCGAGAGAAGCGGCGCGACCCTCCGGCCGCTCCCGCGTCAGTCTCTCGAGGAGACGGGGCAGGTCGCCGGCCTCGAGCATGCCGCGGTAACG
>DATKZW010000698.1:0-6013 GCA_035527775.1 Sumerlaeia bacterium
TGGCCTGCATCTGTCTTAGCCAGATCGTCTACAGGCTGGTTGTCTGCGCGGGAAGCCACGCCCACAGCTCCGCCCTGCTAGCGCACGCCAAGCACATGTGGATCGACACGACCTCGGGATACGCCGTTATCATCGCAATTCTCGCCGCCGAAGCGGGCTTCAGGAGGGCAGACGCGATTATCGCCATGCTCGAGAGCATCCACGTCTTCTTCGAGTGCTCCAAGATGCTCGGCAAGTCGGCGAGCAGTCTGATGGACGCCTCCATCGCCACGGACCAACTCGATGCGGTGCGGGCCGTTGTGTCGAGGAATCCAGACGTCATCCGAGTGAGCGACGTCAAAGGCACGCACTCGGGACGTGGAACCAACTATGACGTCGAGCTGATGCTCGACGGTCGGCGGACCATCGAGGAATGCAACGCGACGGTCCGGACGCTCGAGGATGCGCTGACACGGGAGATCGCCGAGATGGAAGTTGTGCGCATCCACTATCACCCCTATGTCGGCGACGCGACGTCCGGGGCGCGCACCGAAGGCGCCGTGTCATGAAGAAGCCTCAGTGCCAGACCTTCTGCGCGAAATACTACGCGTGGATCTCCTTCGCGAGCAATGTGTTTAACGCCACCTTCAAAATCGGCGTCGGGACGGCGACCCGCAGCCAAGCGTTGGTCGCCGACGGTTTCCATTCGCTTTCGGATTCGCTCACGGCGATCGTGACGATCGCGACGCTGCGGTTCTCCGCGAAACCGAGCGATGCGCGCCATCCCTACGGCCACGGGAAGATCGAGTTCCTTTCGGCGGCTTTCTTCAGCCTCATCCTTATCGCGCTCAGCCTGTGGATCATGGGCAGAGCCGTCTTCGCGATTGTGAAGGGCGATGTCGAGGCGCCGAACTTCCTCGCCGTTGGCCCCGCCCTTGTCTCCATCCTGGTCAACCTCGCCATCTCCAACTATGGCTTGTGCGTGGGAAGGGAAATCAACAGCCCCGTGGTAACGGCCAACGCCAAGGAGAACCGGGCCGACGCCTTCTCGTCCATCGCCAGCCTCGTGGGGATCATCGGCGCCCTGGCGGGCTGCACTTTCCTCGACCCTCTGGCTGCGGTCGCCGTGTCGCTGCTGATCGGCCGCATGGGGTGCGAAATCCTCAGCGACGCCGGCGCCGGGCTGATGGACGCCTCCGTCGACGAGAACCAACGAAACGACATCCGGAGAAGAATCCTGTCGGTCCCCGGCGCCGAAAAAATCGCTTATCTCAGGACTAGACGCATCGGCCAGAAAATCTGGGCCGACGTCGGAATCGTCGTCCCCTCGAATCTTTCTCTGAATGAAGGCGATGCGGTGGCTCAGGAAGTTCGCAACTCCTTGATGCGGAGCTTCCCCCAGATGGAGGATTCCGTCGTATACCTTGGCGGCGACCAGCGGGCCGGCCGGAAGAAACGGGGACTGCTCGGCGCGATCGCATCGTTGTGGAAGAGAAGGAGCGCCGAGTGACGCGGGGCGGCTACCAGAAACTCGTGCGGATCGGCGGGATCGTCCTCGCAGGCAAGGTCTTGTTGGTGGCCTTGATTGTCCTTGCCATGTTCTGCAAGGGCCTGCCTCGGGTCCAGGCCTTGTGGCTGGGCGCGCACGTCCTCCCTGTGAACGACACGATCCGGGCCCAGTTCGGCGTGAGCAGGAAAGGCGGCGTCTTAATCAACAGGGTGTTTGAACGTTCCCCGGCCGAGGAAGCCCGCCTGCGGAGAGGGGACGTGATCCTGAACGTCGACAACCGCCCCGTTTACGCAGCGGACGACATTCGGCGCGTCCTGCGGGATCGGCGCTACAACGACTCGGTCCGGACCGTCTACGTGCGCGACGGCGCCGTGTTTTCCACGAAGGTCGTTCTGGACTACCGTCCCAGCAGGGCGAGCGCCGTCGCGGCACGGTCTGCTTTTCGGTACGAACTGACGTTGGCCGATTTCTTCGTATTGCTCCTGCTCGGAATTCTCGCCGGGACCCTGAACGGGATGACCGCATGCGGCGGCGCCATCCTGAAAGTCTCGTTGTTGATCATCTTCTTCGGCTTCGACATTTACCTGGCCAAGGTCATCTCCCTGGTGTCCAGCGGCTTCATGAGTCTCTCTTCTTCGCAGTATTACACCCGACGCGGCCTGGTGGACCGGGAGGCGTTGCGCTACCTCATCCCGAGCGGCATCATAGGGGTTCTCGGCGGCGTCGCCGTCAGTATGCTGCTCAGCAGGCACGTCCTCGAGGCGGCCCTCGGGATATTCCTCCTCTATGCCGCCCTGGATGTCGCCTATCAGATCTACGCGGAGAGAAGGGAAGGGGCGACGGCAACGGGCCCGGACCCGGAAGGCGCCGGCGGGCGGCGGCGACATCCTTCGATTCTCTTGCTTGCGGGCTTCCCCACCGGCTTCTGTAGCGCCATGCTCGGCATCACCGGAGGCGTCGTCGAGACGCCTTTGCACAGGTACCTCACGCGGGCGCCCATCAAGACCTGCATAGCGAATACCCTGGTCACCCTCGTCTTCGTTTGCTTTCTGGGAGGAGGCCTTCTGCTGGTGGAGGGCCTGCTGCGGGACTACTTCTCCTTCGGGACGTTCGCCCGTGTGCTATTGGCGATCGTTCCAGGGAGCATCATCGGTGGACAGATCGGCGGGAGGCTCAACCACGTGCTGCCGGCGGACTACGTGAAGGGAATCTACGCGGTCGCCGCGCTCTTCATCGCCTACCAGCTTCTGGCGCCGGCTTGAGCCGCTGACGACGCATCCATCACACCGCGACTGCGCCCTATGGGCGCCTGGATCGGCTGGACGCTATGAAGAGATGGAAGACGCTGAGGGACAACCTCCGGAGGTACGCGGTCCTCTACTCCGCATCGGCGTTGGTTCTAGTCGTCCTGGCGGCCATCCTGGTTGTTGCGCCGAAACTTCGGCGGGGCGACGGCTGGATAGGCATCAACGCGCGCCAGGATCCGGCGCGCGGCGCGGTGGTCGTCACCGGCGTCGTTACCGGCTCCCCCGCCTACGACGTAGGCATGCTGGCAGGCGACAGGATTCTCTCCTACGACGGCTTTGCCATTGCGGGCATCAACGCCCTGAAGCGGCTGATCGAGGACTCCTATATCAACCAACTCGTGCGGATCATCATCGAAAGACAGGGCGTTTGGCTCGTGGCCGATACCCGTATCGCGGAACGCCCGGACGACGCGAGCATCGTCCCCCCGGTCATTCCCATCGCCCAAGGCGCGACTCCCCCGCACGAGAACCGGGGGTTGTGCATCGAGTGCCACACCATCATCCCGCGAGGCCATTAGGGCGGAAGGGACGATCAGGCGCCGAAGCGACCCATGCAAGGGCGCCGGGAATGTCATGCTCCCCCCCGACGTCCCGTCGCTTCTCTCGCAGCCGTAACGAGCAACTCTTTGAAGAATTGTCCGGCCTGGACATAGGCCAGGGAGCCTCTCTTGGCCCTGCCGTAGACCGCCAGGAAAAGCTTCGCCTCTTTCGGCAGGTCTTGCGTCTGGCGGAATCCCAGACGTTGCAGCTCCCCGTCCAGGCGCGCCAGATCGTGGAATCCCTCGGGCGGCCGGGTCTTCAGGCGCACGTTTGTTCCGGGGACTTGCCATTCCTCCCCGCCTGCCAGCGCAAAGGCCTTCCGGCCAATCTCGCGCATTCTGTCGAAATCCAGGACCTCGATCAACGCCGCGCCGCGCCCTCGGTTGATGATTTGCTCTCTTATCTTCGACATCGGCTCGTCCAGATAGACCAGGACGTCAAAGCTGTCCAGGTCTTGGGTTCTGAAGAGTCGGTGGTGCTCGTAGACGGCGTCGGCCGCGCTGAAATCCATTGGTTCATCGGACAATTGGTGATCGAGGCATGCCCACTGCATGCCCATCCGCTCGGCGAGCGCCCGCGCGAGCGTGCTCTTGCCCGATCCGGGCAGTCCATCCACGCCGATGCGCTGGGCGCCAAGGCCCCGATCGGCCAGGCGCTGGGCGATCGGGGTTGCCGCGGGATGGTCCGCCGGCGCGTCGGGATGTTCCGCGGAGAGCTGGAAGAGATACTGGATATTGGCTTTGACGCCGGGTTTGAGATAGAAGTCTGTCCCCATCGACACAGCGGTCCGCAGAGCCAATATGGCCACGGCCCTTCCGGCGTCGTCTTTCCTGAAATCCAAGCCCCTCGCGACAGCCCCGAGTCCGCGTATAAGGGGTCTCAATCTCTTCTTGAGGATTCCGGACATGAGGAGCATTCGGGGGATG
Organism: Sumerlaeia bacterium; assembly: GCA_035527775.1. GTDB lineage: Bacteria > Sumerlaeota > Sumerlaeia > UBA8349 > UBA8349 > DATKZW01. The sequence goes on from DATKZW010000698.1 coordinate 4,263, forward strand.
ACAAACACGGCCTACACCACGGTTTACCCATCCCTTCCAGAAGGCGACGGCCCTGGACAGAGGAGCGCTCGAGAGACCGGCGGCCCCTCGACACGGGCGGATCGGCCGGGTTTGTCGGTCTCAATCGTGTGTTTCAGGACGCAGGCCGACTCGCAGATGCTGGTGCAGAAGACTTCGCAACGACGCCGCCCCAACGCCTCCCGCGAGAGATCCCCGGGCGCATGCGCCCTCCCCATCCGATCCCCATCTTAGCGCGGAGCGGGCACGCTGCGAAACATGAAATACGCCGCGCCAACAATGCAAAGTGCGGCCCATAGGAAATCGAGAGTGAGGGCGTTTCTCATGTAGAACACGGCAAAAGCCGCAAAAACACAGATCGTGATGATCTCCTGCATGATCTTCAGTTGACTCAACGAGAAGAACTGATACCCGATGCGGTTCGCCGGCACTTGCAGGCTGTATTCAAGAAGCGCGACTCCCCAGCTCAGGAAAATGACTGCCAGAATCGGCCTGCTCGCGAAGTCTTTGAGGTGTCCGTACCACGCGTAAGTCATGAAAAGGTTCGAGCACACCAGAAGCAGGATCGTAGATGCCTTTTCCATCGTTTCTCCCTTTCGTCGGCAGATCGAGCGACTGCAAGAAAAGGGCTTTCCGTTGAGTGCGGTCGGCTCTCCATCCGTCCGCCCGATTCAGGACCGTGCCTGTGTGACGGGAATCCCCGATCCCGCTCCTTTGAGGGTCGAAGCGGGCGGCAATCCCGTGTCGCGACCGTCCCCGGCTTAGCCGGGCGATGGATGATGGGCGGGGACGTCTTGCGGAGCGCAGAGTCCGGGAACAGGGATGGTCTCCAGTTCGCGCTCGCCTCCGCGACCTCCAAGCGAGCGCCCTCTTTTCACCCTGCGATCCCAGAGCGCTTTGGCGCCGCCCGTAACGGCGGCCGCGATCAGAAAGGGCGCGAGAGATGCGGAAGACGCGACCAGGCTGGAGACCCTCACAAGGTTTGCCGCGGCGATGCCCGCCCCTGTCGCCAAGCCGATGCCAACGGACTCGTTGGCGGTCTCGCGAAGGGCCTCTTCCTTGGTCATGCTCCCCCTCTTCCACTTTTTCACGTTCACCCAACCATACGCCGCCGTCCAGAGGGCGCTGACCGCGGCGGCGCCCGCGAGAGGCCCTACGCGCGAGGGGCTCCCTCCCGCCGCAAGCCGCACCTTCCCCGCGCCGCGTCCCAGCGCGTGAGCCGCCACGGCAAGCAGGGATCCACTTGAGCCGCCACGAGCGCTTTTCATGGCAGTAGCCCTCCCCGGGTTGCAGAACGGCTTTCCTCAATCTCGAAGTCGAGGCAGGAGTCTGCCCGGCCTCCTCCGCACCTTTCAGACATCGGAGTGCGCTCTCCCGCCCTCGCTCTCATCACCGCCGCCCGCTTTCTCGAGCGAACTCGCCTCGTTTGCCGCCTTGGCCGTCGCCTCCTCCTGCTGCGAGGGTTTGGGCATGGGGGCTTTTGCCGAGGGGAGGGCGTCCCGTTCCTTGCCTGGCGCTTCTGTCCTCGCCCCGTCGCCGGCCTTCACGGAGGGCTTGCGAGTCTCCGCAGGAACCGTTGTCGCCTCCTCGCCCCTGGCGGACGCCAGCCGTTCTTCGAGAAGCGTCACCATACTGCCCAGACTTTCCAGGACGTCCTGCAGTTCTCCCGCCTCCACGCTTTTCCTTTCGAGAGTCTTGATGATCTCGCCCGCCTCCGACTCCTCAGCGGGATT
>DATKZW010000699.1:0-4835 GCA_035527775.1 Sumerlaeia bacterium
GGACCTTGTAGCCCAGGTCCTCGATTCTCTTCTCGACGGCTTTGCGTTCCTCCGGACCGGTCCCCGGTTCCAGCACGATAATCATAGGAGCATTCCTTGCCTCGGATCCCGCCCGGCGCTCAGCCGCGTTGCATCCGGTCCCGTTTCGGAGTCGGCGCCGCGGGGCCGCTTATCGACGGCTCGGAGGGGTAGGCGATGCGGTGGTGGAAGCGACTCAACAGCGTCTTGATGAATGACTCCCGGATGAGATGGAGATCGCGGAGCGTCAGATCACACTCATCGAATTGGCCGTCGTTGAACTTGTCGGCGATGATCCTCTGCACACACACGCGCAGCTCGTCCTCGTTGACGGAGAGAGACGTGAAGCGGCTGGTCGCCGTGGCCTCGACGGAATCGGCCAACATGACGACGGCCGTCTCGATCGACTGGGGCCTCGGGCCGGGGTACCGGAAGTCGGCCTCGCGAACCGGGTCCGTACTTTGGGAATTCTCGAACCGCTTGAGCGCCTCGTGATAGAAGTAGGCGATAATGGTCGTGCCGTGGTGCTGAGGAATAAAGTCGATCACGCGCTCCGGCAAACGATGCTTGCGCGCCAGTTCCATCCCCGCCTTCACGTGGTTCTTGATCACCATGGCGCTCATGTACGGGGAGATCTTGCCGTGCAGACTCTTCTCTTCGATGGAGATTTGGTTCTCGCCCGAATACTTCGGCTTGAGGACCTTGCCCACGTCGTGATAGTAGGCGCCGGCGCGCACCAGGAGATAGTTCGCTCCGATGGCTCGGGCGGCGGCCTCGCCCAACTTGCACACGTTCAGGGAGTGCTGGTAGGAGCCCGGCGCCTTCGCCTCCAGCTCCTGAAACAAGGGGTGGTCCAGGCCGGTCAACTCGAGCAGACGGATATCGGTCACGATGTCGAAGAACGACTCGAAGAGAACCAGCAGGGGCATGGCCAGGATGGCGCAGAGAAGGCCGTTGCCGATTCCCCAGATCATCAGATCCAGCCGGGGCTTGTTCGGATCATCGATGAAGTTGATCAGTAGAATCAGAAGCGCGTTGACAACGCCGACGACCAACCCGGCCGAGATGACCTCTCTGCGCTCCTTCATGGTGGTCAGCACCCCGATGGCTGCATAGCCGCCCAGCAGAAGGGTCAAGAAGACTTTGAAGTCCAGGCCCGTGGCGACGCTGAAAGCCAAGCACCCGACGGTGACGAGGAGAACGGCCGAGCGGGTGTCGAGGAGGATGACGGCGAGCATGCCGATCAGGCCGGCGGGGAAGGCGTAGGGCGCGGCCTCGGGGTACGCTTTGAAGACGACCAGGAGGACGCGTCCCAACGCCAGCGGGATTAACAACAGCAGCGAGACCACGAGTATGTTGCGGACGTTGAAGCGCATGTCCTTCCGGAACTGGCCGAAGTAGTAGAGAGCGAGACTGAGGAGAATGGCCAGATAGACGGTGATGGCAAGGAGACGGCGGAAGAGGACGCGATCATAGGCGCCGTTCATGAGGCGTATCAGCCGGATGTCCTCGGGGGCGATCAACTGCCCCTGCTTCACCAACACATCTCCCTTCTTGTAGCCTGTGACCGGCGGGTTCCTGCGCAGCTTGGCGATCGCATTGCTCAGTCTTTCCTCCGTCTTCTCGGGGGAAAAGGCGATGTTGGGCCGGGCAAGAAGGCCCGCCAGCCCCCCGAGGAAGGCCGCGTCATCGGTTGAGAGAACGGAACCGGACGCTCGGCTCGGGAAGTACTCCTCCTCGAGATAGATCCGCAGTCCGGCCGGGTCGAGGAGGTCCTGAGGTTCGACCGAAACGCGGCGGGGCGCGCTGGAGACAGTCACGCGGTTTTCGTTGTGAAAAGTCGTGTACCTGCTCAAGTCGTCGACGATGCCGCGGGAATCGTAGACGTGACGGAGGGCCTCGCGCAGGGTCCTGCGAAGGTTTTCGTCCACGGAGCGTTCGAGGCATTGCGCGGCGAGCTTCGGGTCGAGCGTCACACCGCGCTCCCGGGCCGCCCACTCGATCAATCGGCCGGCCAGTTTGGCTTCCGGTTCCTCCGCCGCGCCGCTGGCGATGAAGCGGGCCTGCAGGAAGAAGGCGTCGCACAATTCAAGAACCTGGACGGAGGCTTGGCGGTCCCACCGGTAGTATTGATGCGCGCGACTCCTCAATCGCTCCTCTTCACGGTCCAGCTTCTCCGCATCGGGAACCGAGAAAGACACAATGGCCTCGATATTCTCCGTGACCCGTGTGCCGACGTAGTACTCGTCCTCCCTGCTGAGACGATGGTAGAGCGCGGGAGAAACAAGAAGGACCGTGGCGACCAGCACGAGGGCCAAGACAAACCAGCCGGCGGAGGTTTGCCCGAGTCGCATGATCCTCGTGACCCGGGGTTGCCGGTCGCTTGGCGACGCGCTCCTGGCGACGCCCCGCTCGCCGTTCGTGGAACCGCCGGGTCCCAGCCCCGCGGAAGGCTTCTCGCCGCGTTTTCGGGGCCGGTCGGGCGCCCGCGGCGGGGGGCCGTTTTCTTTGGCAGCCATTAGGCGTGGCTCCGTTTTCTGCCGGGCGAGGCCGAGGCGCGTCCCGCTCGCCCGGCGTCGTCGCGCGTCCGTTTGCCGGCATGGCGCTCGTAGGCCAGCACGATTTTCTGCACCAAGTCGTGGCGCACGATGTCTATCTTCGTGAACTGCATGAACCGTATCCCGCTGATGTCTTGCAGCACCTTCTGCGCGTGCACCAATCCCGAAAGGGTCCCAGGGGGAAGGTCGATCTGCGTAATGTCGCCGGTTACCACGGCCTTGGAGCTGACCCCCAGACGCGTGAGGAACATCTTCATCTGGGCAACCGTCGTATTCTGCCCTTCATCGAGAATCACAAAGGCGTCGTTCAGCGTTCGTCCCCGCATGAAGGCCAGGGGCGCGATCTCGATGATGCCCGTCTCGAGGTAGGTCTTCACCTTCTCCGGCTCCATCATGTCGTAGAGGGCGTCGTAAAGCGGGCGAACGAAGGGATCGAACTTCGCCGCAATGTCCCCGGGCAGAAAGCCGAGCTGCTCGCCCGCCTCGACCGCCGGCCGCACAAGGATGATGCGCCGCACCTTCCCTTCGGCCAAATGCCAGATCGCCATGGCCACTGCGAGGTACGTCTTCCCGGTTCCCGCGGGGCCGGTGGCGAAAACAATGTCCGAACGGCGGATATGGTCGATGTACTTCTTCTGGGCCCGCGACATGGGGGCCAGGCGCCGGGCCCGAGTGGGGAGAGGAATCTGATCCAGAAAGACCTCTGTGAGGGACTCGGTTTCGCCCTCGGCTCCGCTGTCGGGTTCGGCCTCGCGGACGGCCATCTGCACCTGCTGATCGGAGAGGGCGCGGCCGAGGGTCCGCTGCACCATCAGCAAGTCCTCGATGATGCCCGTGGCCCGCTCCACTTCGGCCGCCTCGCCGGAGATCACGATTTCGTTGCCCCGGGCCCGGATCTCGGCTCGCAACCCGCCTTGAATCAGACGAAGCTTCTGGTCCCTGGGGCCGCAGAAGGCCAATACCTCGGACTGGTCCAGGACGATGGTGTTTTTCCCTATGTCGCTCAATCTCGCCTCTTCGCGTCCTCGCGCTCCCCTTTTCCCGTGCCCCACAGATAGCCTACCAAGCCTTTTGCGGTCAAGGATTCTTCGCTTGCGACTCTGGGGGGCGTCCCGGGCCTTGTCCGTCTCCTCTGGGCGCGTTGAGGGCGCCGGCGTCAGGCAGTTCGATCTGCTCGATCCGCAGGTCGTCGAAGAGAGCCTCGCCCGCCCGTCCGAGGCTCTGACGATGGAAACCGACCTGGCTGAGGCTTCCAACCTGGGAGGCCGGAAGCGCGAAGCTATGCATGAAGGGCGGTCTGTCGCGCTCCGTGAGAGTGACCTCGAATTCGTACTCCCCGTCGTCACGCGGCATGGCGAGGACTTCGATCCTCTGAAGCGGCCGATAACCCGGCGTGGGGGCGAAACCGACGTTCAGGTTCTCCGTCAAACGAGTCCAAGGCGTCTGGCGATCGATTCGGAGCGCCCCCCCTTCGTAGCCCAAGTGGTAAACGACGCGCACCCCGCCCAGGATCAGGCCGACGTGCCAATTCCCGACCGGACCCGGCTCGCCGCCCATGCGGGCGGTGACGCGGAGGGCTTTGCCGAAAGTGGATTGGCCGATGAGTTTCTGCGCCGTGACCACCGCGGAACCGTCGCTCTGACGCTGGCCGCCGCAGATCCTCAGCACGCCGCTCTGGACGCGGAACTCGTTGTCGCTGTTCGCACCCGTCAGCCAGTCCGAGTAACGGGGGTCGTCCCCGGGAAAGGGGGCGATATCCGTCGGAAAGGATTCAGAGAAAACGGTGGTCCGGCGCCAGTAAGCGCGGGATCTTCCGGCCTCCACGGGCGCCCCGCCGGCCTTCACCGGCGCCCCGCCGGCCGCCGCCCAATCTCCCGTTGGCGCGTCCAAGGGAGGGAGCGGCGTCTCGGGGCGGGCCAGCCACGCCACGCAACGCACGGTGAACTCCTCACTCGTGATGGGAGCGCCGGCTTCGGCCAGATCCCCGCGCCATTGGCAATTCAGGACTTTCCCTTTCCCTAGAGATCGAACGTACAGGGGACAGACGTCCGCCGAGCCGCTGCCGGAATCTCTCACCTCGGCGGCGGGCTGGAGCAGCGGCGTCCCGTCAACGGCCCCCGCCCAGGCGTCGAGGCCCGGGATCATGAATCGCTCGCCCTTCCTCAAGTCGCCGAGCAGCGGATGGGGCTCGACCACCTCGCACGGCATCGGCTGGGAGCGCCAATGGAATTCTCCGTCCCGGATGCCGAGAAGCGTCTC
>DATKZW010000700.1:0-4216 GCA_035527775.1 Sumerlaeia bacterium
GGATGCGCAGCAACGACTTGTCTTTGCGACGGTCCAGGGCCAAGCGGTGGGCCTGAGCGGGGAAATAGGCGTAGGCGCCCCGGTTGCGGCTCAGTTCGCGGGAAATGGTCGACTTGTCGACGCCGAGAATCTCGGCAATGCGGGTCTGGGTCGTTTTCCCTTTCAAAAGGGCGGCGATCTGATAACGTTGGTTCAGGGTAAGGTGGGTGTAGGATCTCATCCGTGCTCCTCGTGAGCCTTGTCTTGCTGGGCAAGTGAGCCTAACCCATCTTGCCCAACCTGCCAAGGCCGCGAGTTGCACTTACGAGTTGAACTCAAGAGGCGCTTCGAGCGTTGACAGGGCAATCGCCCATCTGCTATGAAAGACGGTAGGCTCGGGCACACGGGAGACGTGAGACACGACTTGATTTGCGCGTTTTGAGCAAGTTGCGGGGAAGGGAATCCGGATCTGAAGCCAGACTGGGGGAGAGAAGATGCCCTACTTCGTCGTCAAAACCGGTGAGCAGGCGAATACCGTCTTTCCCCTGGCAGAGGAGGTTGCCACACTGGGGCGCAACGCGATGAACAACGTCGTCTTGGGGGACAGCACCGTGTCGCGCTTCCACGCCAAGGTGATTCGTCGCGAAGACCAGTACTGCGTTTGCGACCTCGGGAGCACGCACGGCACCTTTGTCAATGACGCGCGGGCGACCAAGGAGTTGCTTCTCAACGACAATGACCTTGTGCGCCTGGGGGAGACCGAGCTCGTTTTCCACCTGAAGGAGCCCGGCGCAGCGCAGCCCGAGGCGCCGGCGGTGGAAAGGGAAGAGGCCGGCGCGGCGGCAGGTGAGGCCCGCGGGGCTGGCGGCCCAAGAGACGATGTTTCCACCGACAGCCCCGGCCCCGCCGGCGAGGTCGCCGACGGGGTCGGTGGATCGGAGTCGCGTGCGGATCTTGCCGAGCGCGCACAGGTAGTTGCGGAGAGAATCGCATCGAGGATTCCGGTCATCAAAGGCGCCAGTGACAGCGGCGTTTTCGCCAGAGGTCTTCCCCCAAAGCATGCGGAAATGCTTTCCAAGGTCGCCGAAGCCACCCAGTCGCTCCTCGACCTGGACGATCTGCTCGAAACCTTGATGGACACGCTCTTTGAAATCCTCCACGCCGATCACGGCGCCATCCTGCTCTTCGACGAAACGGGCGAAGGACTGTGGCCCAGGCTCACGCGGCCCGCGGGAGAAGAGCTAAGAGTCAGCCAAACGATCATCGATCGCGCCGTCGACGATCGCATGTCGGTTCTCGTTTCCGACACGGCGCAGGACCAGCGCTTCAGCGAAGCGGCAAGCGTCCTGGCTCAGTCCATCTTATCGGCGATCTGCGCCCCCCTCGTCTGCAAAGATAGAATACTGGGCGTTCTCTACATCGACACCCGGTCCCGTTGGGTCATCTACCAGCAAGAGGACCTCATCCTGCTCAACATCATCGCCGCCAATGCCGCTATCGCCATCGAAAACGCCATCCTCATGCGACAGAAACTCGAAGCGGAACGGCTGGCGGCCATGGGCGTCGCCGTGGCGGGGATCTCCCACTACGTCAAGAACATTCTCTTCGGAGCCCAGGGCTCGGCGCGTCTGATCGAGCAGGGGCTGGAATCCGGCGACATGAGCGTGGTCCGAAAGCTCTGGCCCATTCTCATGCGCTCGAACGAGAAGATCGCGTCCCTCGTGAAAGATATGCTTACCTACTCGAAGAGACGCGAGCCGGAGTGGCGCGACGGCAACGTCAACTCGTTGCTCCGCGACGTCTACGACGGCCAACTGCACCGCGCCGAAGAGGCGGAGACGCAACTCCTCCTTCAAGAGGACGCGGACCTGCCCGATTCGCGATTCGATCCCAGCGCCCTGCACGACGCCGTTCTCAACATCGTGGGCAACGCCATCGAGGCGTGCGAAGGCAGACCGGAAGCGCAAGTTATGCTGTCCTCAATCTTCAGTCCAGACGCCGAGACCATCTGCATCCGAGTGTCGGACAACGGCCCAGGCATTCCTGAGGAAGTGCACGAACGCGTCTTCGAACCGTTTTTCAGCACGAAGGGTTCTCGCGGGACGGGGTTGGGACTGGCCCTTGCCCGGAAGACCGTGGAGGAACACGGCGGCCGACTGTTGCTGGAATCTCGCCCGGGCGCGGGCGCGACGTTCAAGATTCTCCTGCCCTTCCGTCCCCCGGAAGAGCATGATTCCTCTGCGGAAGGATGAAGCGGCTGCCTTCGGCGGGTCGCCGGCGGGGCCTGCGGACAGGCGTGGCGGCGACCGCGCCCCGGGGGCTATCTCCTCGCGCCATCGACCCCGTCGGCGTTCACCAGGATTTCGTCGCAAAAAACCCAAGCCTTTTGCCCCGCGTAGGGATGGCCTTGCGGGCAGACGCGCACACTGTGGGCGTGGACGCGAACGTAGCGGGCCGGAACGGGACCACCGACCCCGTCGGCCTCGACCTTCGCCGCGAAGTCCCTAACAATGGCGCCCCCCTGGTCGTTGGGTACGGTGTTCTCAACCGTGGCGACGGCGCGGAAATTCCTGCCGTCGCGCGACACGAGGAAATCTACGCGTGTGGGCATGAAGATCCACGGGCCGATGCTCTGGTAGAACCCGGCGCGCACGTCGCGCACGACGACCTCCCGCTGCAAGTCGATCGTGGCAATGAGGTCCTGGTCCTCGAAGCCTTGCCAGGCGCCGTCCTTGAAGTCCTGGGTTCCGCGGACGCCGTTCGTGAGTCCGTCCTTCCCGCCGCCGTCGTACCTCTCCGCATAGGGGCGCCCCAGTTCGACGGGACAGTTGTTGGCGTCGTGGAGGAAAAGCGAAACCCGGCTTGAGGCCCTTCTCCCGCCATCCTTGAAAACCGTCGCCCTGATCTCGCCCGTGCCAATTGGCGAAAAGGGGCCTTCGTAGCGCCTCGAACCCAACTGCGGCTCGGTCCCATCGGTCGTGAAGCGGATTTCGCCGTCCGGCATTCCCGTCGTGACGTGCACCTTCATGGCGCCGCCGGCCGCGCCCTTCTCGATGCGGATCATCGGGTCGGCGCGCATCTCCAGAAGGTCCAGCCACGCCGTGCCCGGCGTGACGACCGAGAAGCTAGCCCAACCGCGTCCCCCGACGGTCGCCGTTCCGGGAACCAGGCACTGCTGCCATTGCTCGGTCAGAGGGAATCGTTTCACCAAGACGCTCGTTTCGTTCTCCGTGGTTGTGTCGTCCGGCTCTCCCTGGAAGCCCGTGGCTCTCACCTCGAGAGTAACAGGACCGGGCCTTCGCGCTCTTTTCCCAGGGAAAAACCGGCTGAAAAAGCCCTGTTTTCGGGGGAGTGGGAGCGGAGATCTCCCTCTCGCCCACACCGACCACGTGTAGCCCTGGCCCTCGCGGACGGTCGGCGCATAGGGGCTGATGCCAACCGTCTCTTTCTCGGTGGGCAGGTGCATGCGGAGGGAGTGACGGCCGTGACGCGCCACGCGCGAGTCGATGAAGTATGTCGCGCCGCGTCCCGAGCCCGCGCCTCGCCCTACGTTCGCGTAGCACGCCGAGGGCGTTCCGGGGCTTGGGTTGTTCTCGAAACTCGGGTCGAGGGTCAGGTTGCCCGGTCGGACCTCGAGCGAGTCCGCTGGCATCGGGCCGACGGCGATCTGGTAGGCCCGCGTGCCGTAGGCGTCGATCATGTCCTCGATGACCCCGTCGGCGACGTCCACGAAACGGTCCTCGAAAACGGCGTGAGCCTTCCCGGTGAGATCGACGTCTTTGAGACTCAGACGGAAAGTCGTGGGCTCTTTCGAGGTATTGGCGGCCAAGATAGTCACAAGCCCGCGGTCGAGCCACGCTCCGGCCTGCACCGTCTCCGGCGAGACGTTTATCTCGGGAGGAGACTCATGCGAGAGGAGCGCGGGACTCAGCTCGGCCACCTCTAAGGCCACGCTTGCGCACTCCGCCCATGCGATCTGCGACTTGGGGAAGCCGTTCATGCCGTGGCGAATGAAGTACTGGACGCCCGTGGCGCCGTGAATCACCGCCAGATAGGTCATCAGGCGTTCCTCCGCCGCCGTCGGCTCGCGCGTCCAGACCTCGTTTCCGCCAAAGGCTTGCGGCACGATCCAGACCGGCTTCTCGTGGCGAAACTCCTTCGCCAGTCCGGCCGCAACGCTCCCCACCCCCGCGGGCGAGCCGTGGGGGATGGGGTAGGGGTCGGCCATGACGAGATC
>DATKZW010000701.1:0-3964 GCA_035527775.1 Sumerlaeia bacterium
CATGCCCTGCAGCGCCATGCCGGACGTCATGGCGGCCATGGCGAACTCGCGCACGCCGTACTTTACGTTGCGCTCGTCGTAGGCGCCCGGCGCCACGATCCCGCTTGCCTTCATCATCGTGTTGTCGGAGCAAGAGAGATCGGCGGACCCTCCCACGAGGAAGGGCGCCAGGTCGTGCAACTTCTGCAGAACGGCGCTGGACGCCGTGCGCCCGGGGGAATTCGGCGCGATCTCGATCCCGCGAATCCGCGCGTCAATATCGTCAGGAAGACGCTTCTCCACATATGCGTCCCAGAGCGCCGCCTTTTGCGGATTGGCCGCGGCCCACGCGGCGAAGCGCCGCTTCCAGGCCGACTCCTTCCGCTTCAGGCTTCGCAGCCGGCGTCGCATGGCCTCGCGCACCGCTTCCGGAACATGGAACTCCTCGGGAGGGATGCCCAGGCTCTCCTTGGCCAGTCTCACTTCCTCCTCGCCTAGCGGCGCGCCATGCGTTTTGCTCGTGCCTTGGAGATTCGGCGAACCCCTTCCGATGATCGTCTTGGCAATGATGAGACTCGGGCAGCCCTTGCGCCGCCTCGCCGCCCGCACGGCTTTCTCGATCTGGTCGAAATCGTGACCGTCGATGACGGCGACGCGCCAACCGTAGGCCTTGAACCGCGCTCTCGTGTCCTCGGTGAAACACTCGTCCGTCGGTCCGTCCAGGCACACGTCGTTCGAATCGTAGATGACGACGAGATTGTCCAGCGCGAGATGCCCCGCCAGGCAGGCGGCTTCGTGCGCGACGCCCTCCATCATGCAGCCGTCGCCCGCCAGAACGAAGACCTGCCCGTCCAGAAGCCCCTCCCCTTCGACGCCCAGCCGGGCGGCCGCCATTTTGTTGGCCAGCGCCATGCCGGCGGCCATGGCAAGACCTTGGCCGAGCGGCCCCGTCGTCGTCTCCACGCCGGGCGTTTCGCCATGCTCGGGATGACCCGGCGTCCGAGAACCGAGCTGGCGGAAGTTGCGAATATCGTCGAGGGAGAGATCATAACCGGTCAAATGCAGGGCGGCGTACAGAAGCATCGAACCATGGCCCGCCGATAAGACAAAACGGTCCCGCCCAAGCCAGCCCGGGTCTGCCGGATTGTGGATCAGTTCTTTGCCGTAAAGGCACGCGGCGATCTCCGCGCATCCCATGGGAAGTCCCGGATGGCCGCTGTTCGCCCTCTGGATCGCGTCCATGGCCAAGCCGCGGATCGTGTTCGCCATTTGCGCGAGAAGTTCCCTGTCCGTTTCGTTCATCGCTTGCGTCTCCTTTGGCAGCGCGGTTCAGGGGATTGTCGAGCCCCTGCCGAAGCTTGTCAAGGCGATTCAGGTTGCGTTTAGGGGCCGGGGATCGGAGGGCAGGGACCCGGGATCAGGGATCAGCGGTTGGGGAGTGGGGGTCGGGGGCAGAGACGGAGGGCCTCAGCGGGCAGAGGGCGGCGTGGGGAACGGGGGATGGGGAGATGCCGCGGGGAGACGAAGAAAGAGGGCCCTTCAAGAAGGGCCCTTCTGGGTCGTCGGCGGCTGCTCACCCGACGCCTCTCGTCGCGAGAGGCGTTGCGCGGCGGGATCAGTTGACCGAGACCTCGATCCCGCGCGGCCGCGACTCCGGCTTGAGGGGGCAGTGGACCTCAAGCACGCCGTGGTTGTATTTGGCCGTGACTTCCTCAGCGTTCACCTCGCTGGGCAAGGCGATGGTCCGGCTGAAGCTGCCCTGGCAGCGTTCCGTCCAGCGGACTCCGCCTTCCTTGCGCTCTTCGCTCCTCTTGCGCTCTCCCTTGAGGATCAGGCGCCCGTCGTGGACCGAGATCTTGATGTCCTCGGGCGGGATGCCCGGGAGGTCGGCGCGAACGGTCCAAGCGTCGCCGGTTTCCTCGATGTCGATGGCCGGGCTCCATGGCGCCGTCTCGCTCTCGCGAGGCAGCAGGTCTCCGAGGCCGTCGAAGAATCCATCAAAGAACCGATCGAAGCCGAAGGGGCTGAGGGCTGGTCGGCAGGTTGCTCTCGTGATCAGTGCGTTTCTCATTGTTGCGTCTCCTTCCGTATCGTCTCGCCGGGTCCCGGCGCGTCAGGCCTTTGGGCGTCCCGGCGAATTCATGCTGCCGAGAGAGAACGCAACGGGTGTGCCAGGATACCTATATGACTGTTATTACAGAACTTATCTGGGATGGCGGGGCGAAGGAATCTGGCGCCACGTGGGTCATATTGACCCAATGCCCAGGAAATGCGGCGCCGGGAGCAAGACGTGTGTCATTCTGCGCCGGTCGTCTCGAGGACGCGATCGTAAACCGCTTCGTAGCGCCGCGCCATCTGGGCGATGCTGAAGTGCGTGCGCACCAGCTCGCGTCCGCGTTTTCCCATGGCGCGGGCCCGGGCGGGATCGCGCAGGAGCGTTGCGACGGCCTGCGCCAGGGCCGTCGCGTCGCCCGGGGGAACGAGAAGGCCGGTCTCTCCGTCTCGGACGAGCTCGTCGTTGCCCTCGGTCGCCGTGGCCACCACCGGTTTGCCTTGCGCCATGGCCTCGAGAATGGACAAGGGCAGACCCTCCCCGTATAGGGATGGCAGCACGTAGACCTCCATCAGGCTGAGCATGGCGGCCGCATCGTCGCGGTGCCCCGTGAACGTGACGCGCTCGGCGATGCCGAGGTCGGTGGCCAAGTCCTTGAGCGTCTGCAGATAGTCCACGCTTTCGACCCATTCCGCGGACCCCACGACCAGCAGACGTATACGGGGGAACTCACTGGCCAATTGCGCCACGGCCCGGAGGAGATACTCAGCGCCCTTTCGGGGGCGCAAGGAAGCCAATATGCCCACGACCCGGACCGCGCGCAGGTCGACGCCCATCGCCTCGCGCGCGAGCCGTTTCGTTTCTTCCGGCGCCGCCGCTCGCGTGTCGATCTCCACGCCGTTTGGGATATGCACGACCCGCGCTGGATCCATTCCCCGATCGACCAACTCCCGCGCATTGCGACGGGAAACCGAGACGAAGCACGCCGACCAGCCTCGCGTCAGGCGCTCGATCCAGGCATTCACGCGGTTGGACCGCCCAAAATCGTTGATGTCGCGCGCCACCGCCGTGTGAACCGTTGACACGACCGGCAGGGCGGTCAGACGCGACGCCAGCCGTCCGACCAGATTGGTGCGGCTCGTGTGCGTGTGAAGCAGATCGACCCTCGCCGCGCGCAACCGCTCGATCAACCGCAACACAACGGCCAGGTCCGTCTTGCTCCGCATCGCCGCCTTGTCCCACGCCACGCCCCTCTGGTCCAGGCGGGCTTTCACGGTCTCCCCTTCGCCGAGACAGACCACGCGTCCTTGATAGCGGTCAGGCGAGAGGGCGCCACACAAGTTGGCAGCCATCTCCTCGGCCCCGCCCAGATGCGTTCCATGAATCAGATGGACGACGCGGCGCGGAGCGTTGCGGCGTCTTTTCAGCGCTTCCTCGAAGGAGTCCTCGAAATCCCGCGCCATATCCTCCCAACTACGGCGGCGGGCAACGGCCATGTACTCGTCCCGGCGCGCGCTGCCCTCCGCCAGCGCCTCGCGCACTTGCCGCACGAAATCCTCGGGCCCGCCCCGGGCGATGCGCACCGTGTCGGAGTACAGCGCAGCGACGTCGGGAATGGCGGTCGAGACGACCGGCTTGCCGCCGGCCAGGTACTCGAGAATCTTGACGGGCTGGACGAATTCGATCCCCGCGTCCAGGCGGTAGGGAACGATCGCACAGTCAAAGGCGGCCAGGTAGCGGGGAAGCTCGGCGTAGGGCTTCAGACCGGTGGAATGCACGTTCGGCGCTTCCCGGAGCCCCCCGAAACGCCGGTAGATCGGGCCCACCAAGACGATCGACGCCTCGGGCATCCGTTCGGCCAAACCGGTCAGCAGGTCGGCGTCGAGCCGCTCGTTAATCGCGCCGAAGAAGCCAACGATCGGGCGGGGCAGC
>DATKZW010000702.1:0-2649 GCA_035527775.1 Sumerlaeia bacterium
AGGAACTGCAACACTGTATCGGTTGGAATTGAGCGAGTTACGGAACAGGACGTTTATCATGTTGTTAACCGTGTATCCCGCTCTTTAGGAATTGGTGTTCACGACTATGTTTGCCTCTCAGAGGCTCTCTCGGCCTACAAAGGTCGATACTGGTTGCTCCTGTTGACGCCAGGAAAGGAGCATAACAGCCGATTTGCGCATAAAGCGGAGAGACTTGCGGACGAGATGTTTAATAGCATCAACATTGAGGTTTCCAATTCCCGAGAGAATGACAGATTCTTGCTTGCGCCAAGAGTCTTAGTTGGCAAAGAGGCAGAAGGTATTGTATCAGAAGTTAGGGCAAAAGCACGGTTTCGGGAGGCACAGGAAAAGGAGAAGTCATTGTTTTCTGTTTCCGAATCAGAAGAGTTTATCATGACTCTTCGGGTGTCGGCGAACACACTGTCATGCCATGCCTGAGCATAGAAACTACCTTGTCAGAATAGGCGAGTTCATAATCGTGAGCTGTATAACGATTGTGATGACGCATCTTGTCGTGTTCTCGGTTGACGGCAGCACGGGGAAAGCAATGATGCGATTTCCGAACTTCGGCCTTGGGTGGTTCAGTTCCTGTGTTATCATGCTGTACCTGTTTGTTATGTGGATTAAATACGAAAGATACCTTCATCTTTTTGGCGGTTTGGAGAATCTAAACTTCTTCGCGTCCTCTGCAAATTGCCTTGCAGCCTTGTCGTTTGCGTTTGCCGCACTCTGGTCACTAGATTACCGATGCGGGGAGAAGGGCATGCCAGACTGGTCTATCTATTGTCTGGCTTTAGGCTTGTTTGTGTCTACTGTTGCGGACTGCTATATCGTCTGGCGAGGCGGGGATCGGTATCGTCGTCTGCTTGAGGGACTATTGCAGAATGTGGCGGCAGGCACTGCTCTGGTAACGTTGCGATTGACCGTTGTGCTCTTCCTCGTATTGTTCAGTCTCGACAGAGGCGGTGTATTCAAAAGCACAACCTATAGTTTTTCGAATTACTCGCAGAATGGGATCCTTGCAATTCAAACAGTATGTGTTTGCGTAACGTTGTTTGTGGCGATTATTGTGGTGCAGACGTTCTGGCCAACTTTGGAAAGCCAGGTTGCGTCTGCGGATCGGGATTCTCCCCCTTCTTCGGTCTAAGAGACTGTGGGGTCTGGTCGCGCGTCCGGGCGCGGCTCACGCGCGCCCGCCGCGACCCGGCGGAGTTCTCCGCCCCGGGCGATCGGGATCTGTGACGTCCGATCAGGGTCCGTGACGTCTGAGCACGGGTCTATCTGCGGGCCTATTTCGTGAACTCCGGATTGACCTGGATCTCGTCGCAGAAGATCCACGCCTTGCCGCCGGCGCCGCCGTGCCATTTGGGGCATTTGCCGACGCTCTTGGCGTGGACGCGCATGTAGCGCGCCTTCTTGGCCCCCGCGTCGACGGCGCACTCCTGGACGGAGGCCTCTCGGAGGCCCGTGGGCACGGGAATCTCCACCTTGCCGACCGTGTCGAAGCTCCGCCCGTCCATGGACACGGCGAACTCGACTTCGCTCGGGAAGAAGATCCACGGTCCGAGGTCTTCGAGGAAGCCGGCGCGGAGGCCGCGCACCGCGATCTCCTGGCCCAGGTCGATGGTGGCGATGAGGTCGTCGCCTTCGAAGCCCTGCCAGCGGCCATGGGAGAGAATCGGGGCGGCGCGGTATCCGTCGGTAAGGCCGCCCTCGCCCCCGCCGGGGTATCTGGGCGAGAAGGCGTGCTGGAGTTTCACCGGGCGGCCGACCGCGGCGTGGGCCACCGACTTGCCGAGCGCCGTGCTGACCTTCTGAATCGCCGTCTCCGCCTCGACGCGCACCGCGCCGTCCTTGAGGTAAGGTTCGAGGAATCTCAGAATCCAGCCCTCCTGGACGCCGCTGGCCGTTGCGATGAGCATCCGTTTCTCGTCGGCGCCCGCGGCGAGCGAACGCGCCGTCTCGTACTCCTCCGGTTGCGCGCCGGGAAAACCGAGGAGGCGGATGTAGCCGCGCAGGGCAAGGACGCGATGCAGCTTCGTGGGCGCGCTCTTGGCCTGCTCCAGCAGGATCGGTTTTGGCGCGGGATCGGGCCAATCGGCCAAGGAGCGGATGGCCCCGTCTCGAACGATCTCGTTCTTGTCCTTCACGGCGGCGCGCACCGTTTCGAGCGCCGCTTCGCCGCCGAACTCGCCCATCAGGCGCAGAATGGAGGCGCGGGCGGCGGGCCGGGCGTCCTTCATGGCGGCGAGAAAGAGCTCGACGCGTTTCGCGGGATCTCCCACCCTCTTGGCCGCCGCCGAGGCGGCCCTCTCCGCCGCCGTCCGGTCCGAGTCGTTCTCGGTCTCCTTCAGGAGCTCCAGCATGGCGGGAACGTCCTTGTCCTGCGCCAGGGCGCCGAGGGCCTTGAAGGACTGCGCGCGCACGGACGCGTCCTCATCCGCGGCGGTCTTGAGGAGCAACGGGACGGCGCCGGTTGAGCGGCGCGCGACCAGGACGGGAATCAGCGAGCTCTTGGTCTCGGCGTCGCCTTGCTGGACGTGACGCATGATGGCTTCGTCGACTCCCTTGGCGTTCAGGCGGCTCAGGCTCTTGAGCGCCGCTTCCGCGTCATCGCCTTCCCCCGCG
>DATKZW010000703.1:0-4309 GCA_035527775.1 Sumerlaeia bacterium
TGACATACCAGGCGAGGAGCGCGGGATGGTCGCGGAACGCCCGAATCTCCTTCTCCAGCCGTTCCCGTTTATCGCGAGCCTTCCGGGGATCAGACGCCATGACGCCTCCCCCGCCGGCGACATCGAGGAGTTGGAAATGCACCTTCATCCCGAGCTCGGCGCAACGGTCCATGTAGGCCCGCCGCTCCCCAATCGTCTTGGGGTTGTTGTCCTGGTACGGCGACATCATGTTGAACCCCTTGACGATCTCCTCGTCGGCCAGCGTCGGCTGCACCGGCGAGTAGCAGTAGAATCCGAACGGGAAAAAGGGAAGTCCGTCGACTATGAGGCCGCCAGTGACGTTGTCGATTTTCACTTCATTGGCCTTTGGCGGCAGTTTGACGATCGTCGCTTGCTCTCGGGCCGTCACTTCGCCTCCGGCGCGCAGAAGGCACACGACCCGGTTCTCCCCCGCCGACAAATCCGTCAACGGGATGTCCACCAGGCTCACGATCCCGGGTGTTACCGCAACGGGTCCCCCCAGTCGTTTCCCGCCTGTCAGGACCTCGGCGCTCAGGTTCGTCTTCGCAAGCGCCTCACTCACCGAAACAATGAGACGCCCCCGTTCTTCGGCGGTGTAGTAGTTCCGATCCGGACGGACCGCAAATGCCGCTTCTTCAGTGGTCTGCGCCGAGGACAGACTCGTGAAACAGAGAACGAAATACACGGGCCAAATCCCTCGCAACGTTCGAGAAGAAAGCATCGCACTCCTCCGCACGGCCTCCCCATCCTATCCGACTCGCAAAAGGAAGCACAGGATGTTCGGCCCCCCGCGGGGAACATACTGCAAAACGCCGCCCAAGCAAAGCAACCATAAATGCCTACAGGCCGTGCGGAATCTCTTGAGCGCAAGATCGAGACCGTGGTACGGTAATGTCGCGGATTCGTCCATTCTCAAGGCTCGAGGAGGGGTGGCCGGTTGACATGGCGTACAGGGCAGTCAGAATGAGAGAACTCCCCATGGCGAATTCTCGGGGCAAGGCGAAGAGCGGTGTCGTCGTCCCGACGGGGCACCAAGAGACAAAGTGAGGTCTCCCTATGAGTATGTCGCTCGTGCGTTGCCTGTCGCCACACATGATGGAGGGCCCCCCCAGCCCGCCGCAGACGGAGGCGCCCGCTCGCCGGGAGATTGAGTTCGACCTGAGCCAAATGCAGCCGTGGCGGGAATGCGCCGTCGTCCTCTACGATGACGACATCCACACCCAAATGGAGGTCGTACTGCAGCTCGTCAAAGCGCTCAACTGCCCTTTTCCCCGCGCCCACGAGTTGATGCGGACCGCCGAAGAGCACGGAAAGGTCACCGTGGCCATCACCCACAGGGAGCGGGCGTTGGAGATCGCCGGCGTTCTCCGCCAGATCCAGCTGCGCGTCACGTTGCGACAGACCAACTGAGCCATCCGGCGCCGGCGCTCGCCGGGATCTTACCGTCGAGGAGGATCGCGCGTCATCATGTTCTCCCTTCACAACCATCCCTTCACTCTCTGGATTTGGGGCGTCTTGCTTCTCCCCGTTCTAGTGGCTGGGAAACCCGCCCGGGCTGAGACACCCGTCATTCCCGGGTCAGCCGAGATCGCCGGCTACATCCGGCTCCACGATCCCCGCGGGCTGAGCGAGAGCATCTCCCATGCCTTGGCCTGGGCGGGGGTCTCCAGGAGTCGTTTTCAGATCATGGCGCTTCTGGGGGCTCCCTCGGGAGACCCCAACTTTGGGATGGTCGAGCGGGATGAGGTCTTGACCCGGGTGTGGATTCAAGACGCGTCCGGGTCCGCGACGCCTCCCGACAGGAAGATGTCCCTAATGACCGTTCTTCCGGCCATCCGCGACCAGGAACTCCTGACGCGCTGCGCGGCAGCGGCGGAAATGAAGTCCGCCACCGTCGGCGGGCTTAGTTTCATCGGGCCGCCGGACGTGATCCAGCGCGTGAACGGCTGGTTGCCGGACCTCAAAGCCATCCAGAACGC
Source organism: Sumerlaeia bacterium (assembly GCA_035527775.1). GTDB lineage: Bacteria > Sumerlaeota > Sumerlaeia > UBA8349 > UBA8349 > DATKZW01. The sequence goes on from DATKZW010000703.1 coordinate 2,001, forward strand.
CGAGCAGCGTTGCGACGTGGTCGCCTTTTTCCGCGAGTCCATGTGGGGAGACGCAACAGGCAGACTGCCTCGGCAAGGGCAAGGGGCGAGGCTTTCCGACGCCGTCGGCGCCCTTGCGCGCCTGGGAGGGATCGCCGAGAGCGAGATCACGTCTCGAACTGAGCAGATGCCTCCATGCCCGTCTTTTCCGTTTCGGATGGCTTGTCAGGCGCTCAAGGACGTTAAGGCCGTGCACCTTAGACTGGACATCAACGAATTCCCGTTGCGCCTGGCCGTGAATCTCGACGCTAAAAGCGGCACGCCCCTCGAGCGGTTCTGCAAACAATCTCCCGGAGCCGCCAACCATTTCTCCCGCTTTCTTCCCCCGGACGGGACCATCCGCGCCAGCTTGTCACTCGAGCCCTCGACGCTGAGAGCGCTCGCGGTTGACCTGGCGAAACGCGCGGCAGCGGAAGCGGCAATCGCCCCAGCGCAGGCCCCGCCTGCCGGCGGGCAGGCCGATCGGACCGTCCAGTGGATTGAACGGCGTCTCTTCTTCCTCGACCGCGCAGCGGTGTGTCTTCGTGGCACAGAGAGGGGCAAGATCGATTCCTTTGTCGCCGTGCTCAAGCCGGAGAACCCAGACACCGCTCTGCAGATCGTCAAAGAGTTACTGGAGGAAAGTCCCGGCGGGTCGCAACAAGCGGCGACGCCCGTCGCTTCGCGGGAGGTCGAGGTCGCCGCGAAGAACGCCGAATACGAGGGTTTCCCGATTGACCAGTTCTTCGCGAAGGCGCCCCGGCCGAGGGGCGGGCCGAGCGTCCCGACGGGCCCCAGCCCCATGGGCCGTTTCACCCACAATGCCGTTCTGTCGGCGTGTTTTGCCGGTTCCGACCTTGTTCTCGCTTCGCGCTACCAGGATCTTGTGGACACTATGGGCCGGGTTCTCCAGATGAACGCGCTCGACCAGCCTCTTGCGGCGCAGTCCGCCTTCCTCGACGGCGCTCATCTCTACGCCGACGTGCGTTCCGCTGAGGCAGCGTTGCGACCTTGGTCCGAATCCAGTGCATTGAGCGTGGCCGGACGGGTGGCCGACGGCGGCGACGCTGGTTGCTTCGGCGTCCAACTGGCCGTCAGCATCCCCGCCGAAGCCATCCGCGATTTCTTCCCCCCGAAGGCGCGGCCCCCCCTGCCGTCGGGCAGGCCCCAACCCTAGCCGGAGAAGAAGGCGCGGGAGAGAGCGACGGGATCAACTCACGCGCCCCGCGCGCCTTCGCCGCCGTTCCCTTTCGGCAACTCCCGCAGACGGCGCACGATCAGGAGTCCCGATCGATCCACCACGATCCGAGCCCTGCCTGCTCGAACCAGCTCGGCGGCCCGGTTGAGTATCCGCTGGTAGGCGAGGGAGTCCACGTCGCCGAGAAAGCCCTTTCGGTCGAGGACCCAGAAGTCCGCGCGGTCGAGGTTCTTCTCCGAGAGAGGATAGATTTCCCGGCGATGGGGCATCTGGCAGAGAAGATCGAACTGGGCGCAGACGGAGGCGTCCGGGGGGATCGCTTCGCGCAGAGCCACCCGAATCCAGCTATGGCGCGGACGGGGCCGTTCGAGGAGCCGGCGCTTTCCGTCGGTGTGAGTGGGCTGGAGGAGCAAGAGAACGCCGCCCAGGAAGATGACGATCGTCGCGCCGGCGTGGGGAACTCGTCCCCGCGCGCCCTTGCGCTTGCGGGCGACACGACCGCTCCAGCGCACGACGCGCGACAGGCCGAGAACGACGCCTAGACAGAGGAAAGGAAGAACGGGGTAGCTGTAGTAGTACATGAATTCCGACATCGTGTCTCGTCCTGAGAGCCCCATTAGGTAAACGGCGGGAATCAGTATGAGCAACGTGGAGGGGGCGAAAATGGGAAGAAACAGAACGGTCCAGAGAAAGAGGGCGCCGGCGCGATAGGGGATGGTCCAAAGGAGGCGCGAGCGGAAGACGACGTTTTCGAGCGCCTCGAACGGCGTCCCGCCCAACCATTCGTAGCGCCGCGCGTATTCCAGGGAGGAGACGTCGGAGAGGCGCGCCACGGCGCGAACGGACAGGAGGGCCAGAACCAGCCAGGCGGCCGAGACGGCCATGATGGCCGCGCCAAGCCGAAGACGCGCCTTCCAGGCCGGAACGACGGAGGTCGCCGAAGACGGCTCAGGCGTTGCCGAAACGACGGAGGTCGCCGAAGACGGCTCAGGCGTCGCCGAAGCGACCGATGTTGCCGCCCTGCCCCCGCGCAACGCGCAGGCGAGGCCTGCCCGTCTGCAGGCGGGGTTCCGCCTTGGCCTTTCCCATCCGA
>DATKZW010000704.1:0-2443 GCA_035527775.1 Sumerlaeia bacterium
TTTACGCGCGAGTACGGCGTTTACTCCTCCGGCTCGTCCTCGCCGCCGAGCGACAGGTCAAAGGCGAAGCGAAACGCGGACGGCGCGGGAACAGGCGACGACTCCGGCATGTCGCGCTTCCCCGAGACGAGGACCAGGCCGGGCGTCTGCATTCCCTGGGAGCGGAAACGAAGGGAGATGCCGGAGATTCTCGGAAACGAGGACCTCGTGCGGCGCGTATGGGAAGACGTCGACGCCTTCGGCAATCTCTACATTTGGCATTGCCTGCTGTCATTCTAGCCGCCGCGACCGGCGCACACTCACGCCGGAGAAGAGGAAGAAACATGCCCAAGACGCCGATCTGCTCGCGGCGACGGTTCCTCCAGAACGCCCTGGCGGGCGCGGCGACCGCCGCGCTGCCGGCGATCGTTCCTTCATCCGTTCTCGGCGCGGGACGATCGGTCCCGCCCAGCAACCGCATCGCGTTGGGTTTCATCGGCACGGGGTCTCACGGCATCCACATGAACCTGAAGAGCTTCCTGCCGCAGTCCGACGCGCAGGTCGTGGCTCTCTGCGACGTGGACGCCGGGAGGCTGAAGAACGCCCATGACGTGGTTCGGAAGGAGTGCGGACCGAACTTCAAGGGCTGTTTCCTGACGGGGGACTGGCGCGAGGTCGTCACGCGAGACGACGTGGACGCCGTGGTCATCTCCACGCCGGACCACTGGCACGTTCTTCCCGCCATCGCCGCGGCGAAGGCCGGCAAGGACGTGTTCTGCGAGAAGCCTCTGACCCTTACCGTTCAGGAAGGCCGCGTTCTCAGCGACGCGATCCACCGTTACGGGCGCGTCTTCCAGACGGCCAGCGAAAACCGCTCGAAGTGGAACTTCCTGCGCGCTTGCGAACTGGTTCGCAACGGCCGCATCGGCTGTCTTCACACGATCCGGACCGAGCTTCCCCGGGGCTCGCGCTTCGCCCAGCCGCCGCACCAAGCCCCGCCCAAGGACCTGGACTGGGACTTCTGGCTCGGGCCGGCGCCTTGGCGTCCCTACTGTGATTTCGGGCGCGACCGGTGCCACTACCAGTGGCGGTGGATTCTCGACTACTCCGGCGGGCAGCTCACCGACTGGGGCGCCCACGTCAACGACGTGGCGCAATGGGGAAACGACACGGAGTGCACGGGTCCGATCGGCGTCGAGGGCCACGGCGTTTTCCCCGAAGAAGGACTCTACGATGCCGCTATCGAGTACGAGGTCGCATACGAGTACGCCAACGGCGTAACCCTCGTCTGCAAGAGCGGCACGCCGAGCGTTCGCTTTGAAGGGAGCGAGGGCTGGGTTTCCTGCGGTTGGGACACCCTCGAGGCGAGCTCGAAGGAGATTCTCGAGTCCCGCATCGGCCCGGAAGAGGTTCACCTCAGAACGTGCAAGGAGCGGGAACAGCGCGATTTTCTCAATTGCGTAAAAACGAGGCGTGAGCCTTACTATCCCGTCGAGGTCGGGCACCGGAGTGTGACGCTCAGCCACCTGGGAAACATCTCGATGCTCCTGGGGCGAAAGCTGCGTTGGGATCCGGACGCCGAGCGCTTCCCGGACGACCCCTCGGCAAACCGCATGCTGTCGCGCGCCATGCGTCCGCCCTGGCATCTGTGACAGATCGGGCGGGCGGGAATCCCCAGCCCCGAGAAAGCGATCAAGCAAAGATGAAGCGTGCGAGCAAAGCCTTCACGATCACAGTGGCAACCCTCGGTTGCTTTTCCCTGTCGGCCTGGGAGGCGGGCGCGGAGGAAGCTCCCCTTGCCGCCAACAAAGATTTCGCTAATGCGTTCTTCGCCATGGAGACCGGCACGCGAGACGCCAATCACGCAACAGTTGAATCCCAGGCGAAAATGCTGAAGGAACTGGGCTATGCGGGAAGGGACCTTTTGGGCGTTCAAGGACTTCCCGAAACGCTCAAAGCGCTGGATGCGGAAGGATTGGGCTTCTTCGCCGTTTACACGGGCGTGCAGCTCGACGGCAAGGACGCGGGTTACGATCCAGGCCTCAAAGCCGCCATCGAGAGCCTCAAGGGCCGGAACGCGGTGTTGTGGATCTTCGTGCAGAGCTCGACTCACAAGCCTTCGTCGCCGGAGGGCGACGCGCGAGCCGTGGAGATCCTGCGCGAGATATCCGACATGATCCAGGGAACGGATCTGCGCGTGGCCCTTTATCCCCATGCGGGATTCTGGGTCGAGCGAGTGGATGACGCGGTTCGCGTGGCCGCGAAAGTCGATCGCAAGAATGTTGGGGTCACCTTCAACCTGTGTCACTGGCTCAAAGTCGACCGCGGAAAGGACATGCGGTCGCTCATCCGCAGAGCGATGCCCCGCCTTTTCATGGCAACGATCAACGGCGCCGACGGCGATGGAGAGGGGTGGGACCGGCTGATACAGACGCTGGACCGCGGCTCCTATGACGTGTACGCG
>DATKZW010000705.1:0-6120 GCA_035527775.1 Sumerlaeia bacterium
GCCTGGCGACCGGCAGAAAGAGACTCCCCTCGCCGCGGGTCCTTCTGAAGTTGCAGCGGGCGCTCTACGATCTGCCGAGGCGGAAGGCCTCCTTCCCCCTGCCGAGAACACTCGAGGAGTCGGCCGCCGGGGACCAACGCCCATAGATTGCTTGGACAGACCATCGCTTTGGGCGGGAATACGAAAAACCCCGTATTCCCGATTGGAGGTGCATACCCATTTTCCGCAAAGGAGAGATAGAGATGACGACAAGAATGGAAGGCTCCGCCCCCCGCCATGCCGCGGCTTTCACCCTGATCGAATTGCTCATAGTCGTGGCCATCATCGCCGTTCTGGCGGCCATCGCCGTGCCCAATTTCCTCGAAGCCCAGACGCGTTCAAAGGTTTCGCGAGCGAAGACCGACATGCGCTCACTGGCAACCGCGCTCGAAGCCTACCGCGTCGACAACACGACCTACCCCCTCGCGCAACGCGACAATGGGGCCTATTTCAATCCTCTCTCGGCCCGACTGATCCCTCTGACGACGCCTGTGGCCTTCATCACGTCGATCCCGCCCGACCCCTTTCCCGAGGATATCTCCTTCGACCCCGACGGCGACCACGATGCTTTCGACTACTGGGATCTCGACTCTTGGAGGCTGCTCAATGTCAGCACGCCGCAGCCCCCCCTTTTTCGTGGGCGGCTGTGGAAACTCTCTTCAACCGGGCCCGACTTGATCCATACGTTCGGCGCCTCTCCCGACGGCGTCATGGTAAGCGGGCTCTACGACCCCACGAACGGAACCAAGAGTTTCGGAGACATCGTCCTCCTCCAGGGCGGGGGCAACGCCCCCGACTATGTCCACCACTACTGAGAACAGTCCCGCCCCCCCATGACTAAAGCAGCCACGGGCCTGCCCGGGGAGGCGCAATCTCCCGCGGCAGCAACAGATCAGCCTGATAGTCTGGAACACATCCCCCCCGATCCCGCGTTCTCTTCGAGCCGGGAACTGCGACAACGCAGAAAAATGTAGGGAGGCCTACATTTTCCTCTTGTCACGCCTCCCAGATCTGTAGTATCGCCTACATATCAACCTGCCAGGAGGTGTCGAGCATGTCCGCTCTGACCCGTACCGAGCTCATTTGGGGGACAGGATGCTATATTTCCTCGTTTCCCTCAGCCAAGAGATCCATTTGCCCCTCTTCCTCGCGCCACGGCACGCAAATCAGGTGTACGTGGTCGGTCATCAGGCAGTAACCGCAGATCTCGAGTTCCGCGCGCTTGGCGCATTCGCGAAGGAAGTCGCCGTAGACCTCGCGGTCGGCGTTACGCAGAAACAGGTCGCACCGCCGGTTGCCGCCATGGGTGACGTGGTGGGGAAATCCGGGGACGACGACCCTTGCCCGCCTAGCCATGGCCGCATCCTACGCGGCGAGCCCCGCTGACGCAGGAGAAAAGTATTCTGTCGCCGAAAGCCGAAAGCAGAATCCGCTTGCGCCGCGTTTTCTTGCTTTCCGTCTTCCGATCTGGAAGGATCGGACATGACGGGTGCGCGTCCGCGCCAAGTCTTTCTGGCGTTCTTGGGGCGGGACGCGTGCGGGCGCGACGCCGATCTCAGAGGGTGTGTGAAAAGGCTCTGGAGCAATGCGGGGGAAAGGTCGCATGGGCGTCCCGCCCATGTTTTCCCGGGAGTCCACGGGCAGGATGCCCGTGCCACTTCACCGACCCGTCTCCTTTTCGCGCACGCGCGTAGAGGGCGTGTGAATGGGGACGTTGGACAGTGTGGCGCCGGTGGAGGCCGGCGGGGCGCCGGTGGAATCCATGAGAAAAGGCGAGAGGGCCTGCTCCTGTAACAGGTAACAGCCGAGGGCGGCTGTTCCACACCTTTCACACACCCCGTCAGATCTCTTTGCGGCGAAGTGAGACGCCCCAAAGAGATGGCATAGGCATTCCTCGTCCGGCGAGGCGGACACCGTGAGAGGATTCGCGCAGGAAGACCTTGGCGCCAAGCTGCCGCACCTGATCGTGTTGGGCGGGGGGCTGGCAGGCCTCAGCGCCGCATGGGCGGCCCTGGGAGCGAGACGCGCCTGCCGCCTGACGCTTCTCGAGAAAGAGGACCGTCCGGGGGGGCTCGCGCGGTCGGTCGAGGTCGGCGGCGTGACCACCGACCTCGGACCCCATCGCATTCACACGACGATCCCGGAGATGCGTCAATGGTTCCGCGAGTTCCTGGGACCCGAGATGGTGGAGATCGAGCGGATTAGCCACATGCGTTTCCGGGGCCGCTTCCTGCGCTATCCCCCCGCCGCCCTCGAAATGCTGCGCGCGCTGGGGCCGCTCGACGCGGCGCGTTTCGCGCTGGGATACGCTTCAGCGCGGACGCGGGTCCTTGCCGGTCGCCTCGGCGAGGACTCCTTTGCCTCGGTCATGGAGGGCGCATTCGGGCGCCCCCTCTGCGAAGCCCTCGTCTTCCCCTACATCCGGAAGATGTGGAAGACCTCGCCTGATCGGGTCTCGGCCGACAGCGCCCGCGTCCGTGTCACCATGGGCGGCTTGGGGCGTGTGGCGCGACGCGCGTTCGCGCCGGGAAGGGAGAAGACGGGAGAGGAATCCACCCTCCAGACGTTCTGTTACGTGCGCGGCGGCATCGAGAGGTTGGCGCGGAAGTTGGCGGACGAGATCCGCGCGAGAGGCGGCAGGATTGTGTGCCAAACGGAACTCTGGCGTCTGATTCTCGACGACGATCGGCGGGCGACGCGCGTTGAGTATCGCGACGGCGAGGGTTTCATCCGGTCCATGGAGGGGGACTTCGTTTTCGCCTCCATTCCTCTGCCCGATCTCGTCGAGGCAATCCGACGCGACTCGAAAACGATCCGTTTCATGGACCAGGCAGCCGCCGCCGCGGCGGGCTTGCGTTTTCTCCACATCATGCTCGTGGCTATCGTGCTGCGCCGGCCTTCGCTCGGGCGCGATCACTGGCTCTATTTCCCCGAGGCCGAGCCCCCCATAAACCGCGCCTACGAGCCGAAGAACTTCGATGAATCTCTGGGGCCGAAGGATCGCACGTTGCTCTGCGTCGAGTCCTCGGCCTTGCCGGGTAGCGCCGAGTGGGAGCGTTCGGACGCGGAGATCGCCTCCGAAGCGGTGGCCCATGTCGCCGAAACCGGTCTTTTCCGCCCGAATGAAGTGATCGAGACGAGCGTGCTGCGGCTGGAAAGGGCCTATCCCCTCTACCTGCTCGACTATTCCGAGCGCCTAGCCGGAATCTGGAACTCCCTGCGTACGATCGGCAACCTCATCCCCCTCGGTCGCCACGGCCTTTTCCAGCACAACAACATGGACCACACGATTTGCACCGGCCTTCGCGCGGCGCGATGCTGGAGCGAAGAAGAGAGCCCCGCGGCCAGATGGTACGACCAGGAAATGGAAAGCTTCCGCCGGTTTCGCATTGTGGATTGAGACTGAAGCGGCAGCCATGGTAATAAGCGCCAGGGGACGCCTGGCGCGGGAACGCGGACCGGCGCATCGCACAACCGCCCCATCCTTTGCGAGAGGGGTTGACGGCGCCCGCGGATTGCGTGGTATTCTGTGGTTCAGGAGCCCAGTTCCCTCGAAGGGGGTGATTTCCGTGGGACGAATCGTTGCGTCCGTTGTCATAGAGAGCCTCTCCGAGACCTGAGATAGGGGACACGAAGCCGTTGCGGGCGCTTGCGGGGACGCGGGCCTAAGAGTCTCGCGGTCATGTTGCCCTCACCCTTGAGCGCGGGCGATCGGTAGGCGGAAAACGAACGACTGAAGTTGGTCGGGAAACCTGGAACGCAAGGAGGAGAACGAGAGCATGGCAGAGAGAATCAAGGCAGTCTTGGTCGGATGCGGGGGGATCGCCGGAGCGTGGCTCGGAGCGGTCAGCGAGATGGACGACGTCGAGATGGTCGGATTTGTCGACCTCATCGAGGAAAGCGCGCGCAAGCGGGCTGAGGAGTTCGGCTGGAAGGACGCTCCGGTTGGGACGCGGATGGGTGAAATGCTGGAGCGAACGAAGCCGGACGTGGTCTTTGACTGCACGGTGCCCGAGGCGCACGTCCAGGTCACTCTCGAGGCGCTCGAGCACGGTTGCCACGTTCTGGGCGAGAAGCCCCTTGCCGATTCCATGGCGAACGCGCGCAAGATGGTCGAGGCTGCCAGGAAGGCGGGCAGGATTTACGCCGTCATCCAGAACCGCCGCTATCACGAACCGATACGGCGGCTGCGCGCCTTCCTCGAGTCGGGCGCCATCGGCCCAGTCACAACCGTCAACAGCGACTTCTACATCGGCGCGCACTTCGGCGGGTTCCGCGATCGCATGGAGCACGTTCTCCTCCTCGACATGGCGATCCACACTTTCGACGCCGCCCGCCTGATCTCGGGGCGCGATCCCGTGGCCGTCTACTGCAAGGAATGGAATCCTTCCGGTTCGTGGTACGATCACGACGCCTCGGCCCATGCCATCTTCGAGATGACCGACGGGGTCGTCTATTCCTACCGCGGCAGCTGGTGCGCCGAGGGATGCAACACGAGTTGGGAATGCGATTGGCGCATCGTGGGCGAAAAGGGAAGCGTTACGTGGGACGGCGGGGAGAGATTCCGGGTCGAGGTCGCGACGAAGACCGGCGGCTTTTTCTCGGAACGCGAGGAGCGCGAGATCCCGCCGCTCGGACCTCAGGCCCGCGTGGGCGGCCACGCCGGCGTGATCCGCCATTTCCTCGACGCCGTGAAGGCCGGCGTGGAGCCGGAGACCGTCTGCGCCGACAACATCAAGAGCCTCTCGATGGTCTTCGGCGCCGTCCAAAGCGCCGAGAAGGGACAGAAAGTGGCGATCGGCGGCGCCGTGTGAATCGGGTGGCCCGGCGAAGCGCCCCGACGGAGACGAATCCTCCGTAGACGAATCCTCCATTGGGCCTGTCTTTTCCGGCGTTCAAGCCGCACAAGACGAGGAGGACTCCAGCCCCCACCAAAGAGAGGACCGAAACCATGAGCGAAGAGAAAACCGAACCCAAACGCGTCAAGCACGAGTGGCTGCGAAGCCTCTGCGGCAACATCCAGGTCGGCTTCGGCGTCCCGCGCGACCACGCCGAGATCGTCTCCGACTGCCTCGTCGAAGCCAACCTCATGGGGCTCGACACGCACGGCGTCATCCGCCTGAAGTTCTACATGGACCGCATCCGCGAGGGCGGCGACAATCCCAACCCCAACATCCGGCGCCTCAAGGAGAACCCCGCCACCGCCCTCATCGACGCCGACAACGCTCTCGGCCCCGTCGGCGGCAAGATCGGCATGGACCTCGCCATCGAGAAAGCCGCGCAGCACGGCGTCGGCGTCGTCCTCGTGCGCAATTGCAACCACTACGGCCCCGCCGGCCACTACGCGCGCATGGCGGTCAAACGCGACATGATCGGCGTCTCGCTCACCAACGTTCTCGCCTCGATGCCGCCCACCGGCGGCGCGGAGGGCTGCGTCGGCAACAACCCGTACGCCGTCGCCGTCGGCGCGGGCGAGGAGCCGCCCGTCGTCGTCGACGGCGCGACGAGCAAGGCCTCGTGGGGCAAGGTCTTCCTCTGCGCCCAGACCGGCGAAGATCTTCCCAAGGACTGCTACCTCGACGCCGACGGCAACGTCACCGTCAATCCCAAGGACGTTCTCGGAGGCGGCTGCCTTCTTCCTTTCGCCGGACACAAGGGCTACGGCATCGCCGTCGCCATCGAACTCCTCACCGGGATGCTTGCCGGGTGGGCCCTCGACCACGACATCCCGCACCCTTATAAGTTCCTCAAGGACCCCGGCGCCAACACCTTCGCCATGGCGGCGCTCCGGGTCGACAACTTCACCGACGTCGCGGGGTTCAAGCGTCGCATGGACGAATGGATCCGCCTGGTCCGCAACACGCGCAGAGCCCCCGGCGTCGAGCGCATCTGGCTCCCCGGCGAAATGGAAGCCGTCGCCAAACAGGAACGCCTCGCCCACGGCATCCCGCTCAACGCGCCGATGATGGCGGAACTGGAATCGCTCGCGGAAGAAGTCGGCGCCCCCTTTGAAGAATAGGATTGAAGCCGCCTCGTTGCGTGATCCAGGCTGGGAAAGAGCGCCTCGGGGATCGTGCGCCG
>DATKZW010000706.1:0-10306 GCA_035527775.1 Sumerlaeia bacterium
CGTGACCGGACGGTCGTTCCGCACGCGCTACGACGGCGATTGCGTCCCGTGGGGCGCGCCCCCCGGAACGGCGGCGAGCATCCGGGGCACGGTGCGTCGCCGGGAGGCGAACGGCGGCGACTCCTGTCGCCTGGCCGTGACCATCACTTCCGGCGCGAAACTCGTCCGGATTGACGATCGGCCCCTGGCGCGTCTGGCCAGACTTTGGGGACGGCTCCATGCCGTCCTCTTCAGCCCCGACGATCTTCAACTGATCAAGGGGGGACCCGGCGAGCGGCGTCGCTATCTGGACGTTGCGCTGGGACAGATCGACTCGCGTTTTCTCTTCCATCTCCAGCGGTACGGCCGGGCCTTGCGCCAACGCAACGCCCTCTTGAAGCAGAGCGACCGGCGGAGCGACAGGCTTCGCGCCGAAGCGGCCCCGTGGGACGCCCAGTTGGTCGAGCACGGCCTTGAGATCTTGCGGGCGCGCTTCCATTTTCTGCGCGACCTCGAGCCCCGAACCGCCGACATCCATAGCCGCATCGCCAGAGAGGGAGGAGGGCAAGGGGCGAAGTACGGCGAGACGCTCCGCCTCCGATACGCGAACTTTCTCAGGCAGGACGCGCCGCCCGAGGGCGAGGAATCGGCCCGGCAGTTCCGCGAACTTCTGCACGCGAGCCTCGAGGAGGACCTTCGCCGGGGACAGACAAGCGTCGGCCCCCATCGCGACGACTTCTCCGTCCATCTCTCAGGCAAAACGGCGCGCGATTTCGCCTCGCAAGGCCAGATCCGCTCGTGCGTTCTCGCTCTGCGCTTGGCCGAGGTCTTCGAGATGCAGGCGCGAACAGGCGACTTCCCGCTTCTCCTGCTCGACGACCTCGCTTCGGAACTCGACGCCGCGCGCAAGGAGCGCGTCCTGGCCCTCGTCGATCCCGCTTGGCAGACTTTTCTCACCACCACCCGCCGCGAGGATTTCCCCGCCGACTCCACCTTCGCCACGGTGATCCGACTGCCCGTTTAGGAGTAGGGGCGCCGGGCAGACACGGCAGCGGAGAGACACGCGGGAAGGGGAAAAGCCATGACAGCGAGAGCGGGTTCCGAGGCCGCGACACCAGGAACGCCAACGCCCATGATGATGGAAGGACTCCTCTCGCGGCCGATCCTCATCCCATCCTCCCTTCGCTCCGCGCTACGGTCCGGAAACGATCTGTCTCTCGAAAACCCGGCTCTGCGGCGGCAGTTGGCCGTCTCGCCGAGCCCACCCGATTCCAGGCGGCAGCGGAAGCATGCTGGGACGGTTCGCACAGGCTACTCCGCCTCAAAAACGTCGAACTCCGCCGCGCACATCCACTCCTTGTCGTCTTTTTCCGAGAGTCCGACGATGCGGATGAAGCGGCCGGGGGCGACGCGGTCGAAGCGGGCTTCCTTGTACTCCCAGAGGTTGTCATCGGGGAACTCGAACGAACCCGTAGCGGCCGGCTCGCCCCAAGTTTTGCCGTCCTCGCTGACGTAGACCTCGTAGGTCGTCATGCGACCGTGCCAGTTCGCCTTGCGTGACTGGTAGCCGAAGCCCGCGAGATTGTGGGTCTTGCCGAGGTCGATGACGAATTCGTGGGGGTAGTCGGGCCTGTTCTTGCTCCATTCCGTAATCCAGTGGCTGTTCGTGTTGTCGTCGATCGCCAGGACGGCGGCCTCCGCGGGCAGTTCCTCACTGTCGACATAGGCAACCTTCCAGTCGCCCTTGGGGATGCCGAGGCGGCGCTCGAAGACCTTGCTGTTCATGTTGGCCGAGGGGAAGTGGGCGATGACCTTGATCGTCCCCTGCTTCTCGAATGGGAAGGGCTGGCTGTAATGCTCCGAGGTCCCGACCGGGTCCGTCCCGTCCACGGTGTAGAGCAGTTGGGCGGCCTCGTTGTTCGTCGTGATGGTTACGACGCCCTTGGCGTCGCGGACGATGTCCACGGCGGTCGCGTTGATCTGGCGGGCGACATGCTTCTCCCAGTATTCGAATTGGAGGACCTCGCGCCAGTAGTCGCAGTATTCCTTGGCGAATATCGACTTCTCGAGGGCCTGCTCGAAGGGCGCGAAGAGCGGCGTCATTTCCTCGGCGATTTCGGCCAGGTAAGCCTTCGCCTTGTCGCTCTCGCCGTTCAGCATCCAGTCGCTCATGCGCGTCGCCAGGATCTGCTCGGACGTCTCTGCTCGGTCTTTGACCTTGGGGGCCACGACGTATTCGGGGAATCCGATGGCGGACTGGACGCGGGCGAAGTGCAGCATGGCGCGCATCGGCTCGAGATAGCCGTCGAAGCACCGAAGCGGGTCGAGAGACGTGTCGGCCAGGGCGTGCTGCATGAGTTCGACGTAGCGCGCCTCGGCGCGATCGACCAGGGCGAGCGCCTTGTCCTTGTCGTCTCGGTCGATGAGCGCCCAGACGTGGTCGTACCAGTCGCGCCAACGGTCGCGGAAGAGATTGCGGAGTTCGGCGATCGCGTCGTCCATATCACGGACCGCCTCTGCCTGGTTCCTCCCGAAGACGTAACCGTAGGTTGCCAGGCGAAAAGCCTCCCAGTCGAATCGCTCGGGGTCCCAGGCCCAGTGGCCCAGTTCCGCCGTGAGGTACTCGGGCTTGGGGCGAATGGGGACGCTGGCCACGTTAATGTACTTGTCCGCATCGCGAATCTCGTCAAAATCCGGATCGCCCCAACCGTGTTTCAGCGGCAGCAGAACGCGGTAGTAGTAGCTTCGCCAGGTCTCTCCCTTGCGGTCGATGGGGAAACCGATATGGGTCATCGGCCAGTTGTGCCACCAGCCGGGCTTGATGCTCAGGTTCAGGCGCCCGATGCTCTCGCCGAGCCGCGCGCTCGGCACGGTGGTGAGAAACCACTGGATGTCCCTGATTCCCTCGACGGCCAGCATTTTCTTGTTGAATGAGGAATCGGCGTTCTCGTAGCTCCCGATCGGGGGCAGATAAGCGATCCTTTCCCCTGTCATGCCGTTGCGGGCGCCCAGCTCCATGATGCTCGAAACCAGTTTGATCGGGTCCGCGCCGGGCCCCGCGTCGTCGAAACGCATGTAGAGGCCGTCCAGGCCCATGTCGATGAATTGTTGGCACGTCTTGAGCGCCGCGTCGTGTTCGTCCAGGCCGATGGCGCAGCCGACCATGCCGTAGATGAAAATCCCCCGGCGATGGAATTCGCGCACCGCGTCGGCGTAGAGCGCCATCTTCTCCGCCTCCGACACAGGAAGGCGGAGATCGCTGGGAGCGGCCAGCTGCGTCTGGTTGATCCGGGCGCGGGCGTAGGCGTCCAGAAGTCCCGGGCGCAGCTCGTGCTGCGGGTCGGCCCACCACCAGGAACGCCACTTGATGGTCGACCAATCGCGAACCGAGACGACGGGCAGGATCGGATCTCCCTTGCCGTTCTTCCGCAGGAGGTCATAGAGAGAATACTGGCCGTAGAGAACGCCTCGCGCGTTGGCGCCGCCCACAAGGATGACGCGCCGACCGGCGGCGTCCTTCTTGAGGAACTCGATGACGTAACCGTCGTGGCCTTCGGGGCCAACGGCGAGGTCGATCTTGTGTCGCTCGCAGATCTCGTCCACCAGGGCGCTGGATGCGCGCTGGCCTAGCAGGAAGACCTGCTTGACCTCAGGGCGGAGGCCCGTCTCGGTCAGGATCGGGAGTTCGAGGCCCGTCCGGCGCTTGACTTGAAACTGAAACCGCTCGGCCGCGTATTTCTCAGGTTCCTCGGCATTGGCCCCAATGACGATGGCGGCCGCGCCGGGATCGGCCAGTCGAAGGGCGGCGCCGGTGTCACGGTAATCTTTCGGGATTGGGATGATCGGACACCCGATTCCGGTCCCGGGCTTTTCCGGGGGGGCGCCGGCCAGGTTCATCGTCATGAGCAACAGCACAAGCGTTACGCAGGCTCGTTTCATCTGTCGGTCCTTCCAGCCCGTGCAGACAGGCTCTCCCTTCTGTTTCCCGCCGAAAACCGGGACCTCGAAAAGCTCCGCGACTCGGCGGAACGTTGCGTCATGAGGGACATCCGTTTCCATGATGATGGAAACGCTTCTCTCACGGCTGGTTCGGATCCTATCGTCCTTCCGCGCCGTTCCGCAATCCCGAAACGCGCGGCTTCGCGAAGACCTCGCCTTGCGCCGGCAGATCCCAGTCCTCAAGCGGGAGCGCCCGCGGCCTCGACGGGGCTGTTCGGATCGGCTTTTCAAGCGTCCTGCGTCACAGGTAATCTGACACATCGGCGGCATCCGCTATGATCACGAGCCAGCAGATCGCCGCCCGGTTGAGACTTCCGCGGCCGACGGCGCAGTTGTGGCGCGAACGGTTCTTGGCTCTGTGCCTGGCCGGACTCGAGAAGGACGCTCCGCGTCCGGGCCGCAAGGCTCGCATCGGCCCCGAGAAGATCCGGGCGATTGCAGAGCCAGGGCAAAGGTTCGCGAGGTGAGACAACCGGTCATAGTCAGCCGGAGAAGCGTTTCCTATCAGTCTACGGATGAGTTGCGCCGGCAGGCAACGCAAGTCCAGCAGAATCAATGGAGCTGGTGAAGGGACTCGAACCCATAACCGCCTGATTACAAATCAGGTGCTCTACCGGTTGAGCTACACCAGCAAGGCCGGAGGATCGATTCCAGGCGCAAGGAGGCGCGCCTGCTCCGCGCCTGGAACGTCGGCAATCGCGAATCGTAGCGCGGAGCGCGGACGCTGGCAACGCCGTTTTTCGCCGAGGGTTCTCGCGTTTTCGCCGAGGGTTTCCATGATTGCCCCGCCGGAGCGCGCATCGGCTTGATGCCGGCGTATATCGCCATCGGATTCCCCAGCCGCGCGCGCCGCCGTCAACCCGGCAACCGGCTTTTCAGCTTCTCCGTGAGCGCCGGCACGACTTCAAAGAGATCGGCCTGGAGGCCGTAATCGCATTTGCCGAAGATGGGGGCGTCCTTGTCCGTGTTGATCGCAACGATCGCCTTCGCGGTTTTCATTCCCGCGAAGTGCTGGACGGAACCCGATATGCCGCAGGCGATGTAGAGCCTCGGGCTCACCGTCTTCCCCGTTTGCCCGACCTGCATCGAATGGGGCGCCCACCCGGCATCCACCGCCGCGCGCGAAGCCCCCACCGCGCCTCTCAGGGCTTCCGCGCACGCCTCGAGCATCCGGAAGCCCTCCGCGCCGCCCACCCCGCGACCGCCCGCAACCACAATGTCCGCTTCCGTCAGATCGATTTCGCCGCCCGCGCCTTGTCGGATCTCCTTCACCGCCATTCGCCCCGGATCGTCCGCCGAGGAGCGGAACGTTTCCACCTCCGTCTCAACCGGCGCGGGAGCCGGCTCGATGGCGTTTGGCCGGATGCCGCACGCCGCGCATCCTCCCGCAGGAAGTTTGATTCTGGCGAGCGCTTTCCCCGAGAAATGCGACTTCACAACCATGCGCTCCCGTATGTCCAGGCCGATGCAGTCCAGTGTCAACGGGATGTTCATGAGAGCGGCGATTCGCGCCAGCAGGTCTTTCCCTCGCGCGCTGCTCAAGCCGAGAACCAGATCGAACCCGTAGCGCTTGACGGCTTCACCTAGAACTCGGGCTTCGAGGTCCGGACTCGCGGCGAGATCCCCTTTTTCGGTCGATATCTCCACGATCTTCCGCGCGCCGTGTTCCGAGAGCAAGGCCTTGGCGCGATCTTCGCATCGCCCTGAGACGAGCGCGTAGACCTCGTTGTCGCCGTCGCCTCGGGCGGCGGCGAGGACTCCCAGGTTCGCCCGCTTGACCTCGCCGCGGTCCATTTCGATGCACACGCCGACCTTCGCCATCTCCCGCCTATCCTTCTTGCCGCGTCTACAGAACCTTCGCCTCGTTCCTCAGATGCTCGAGGAGTTGCTCGGCCATCTCGCGGGGAGTTCCCAAGAGCATCCTCGCCTCGCCGCGCTCGGGCGCGGCTTCGAGCGCCACCAGCTCGGGCGCGCCGCTCGGCGCAGGTTGTACGCCCAACTCTTCGAGGTCCATCTCCCTGACCTGTTTTTTCCTCGCTTTCATGATGTCCGAGAGCTTGGGGTAGCGCGGCTCGTTCAAGCCTCTGGTCGCCCCGACGACGCATGGAAGCGTCATCTCGATCGATTCCCGCGTCCCGCCGCCGATCTCCCTCTCGACGACGACTTTGCCGTCGGTCATCGTGAAGGCCGCAACGTCCGTGGCCACGGGCAAGTCCAGAGCAGCCGCCAGGCGAAAATGCGTCTGCATTCCTTCCGTATCGACCGACTGCTTTCCTGTGAAAATCAGATCGGGAGCGCCGTCTTGTCTTATGACCTTGGCGAGAGCCTGGCTCGTCACTGCGCTGTCGAGAAACTGCCGGTCCGTCTTCACAAGGATCCCGCGGTCCGCGCCCACGGCCAGCGCCGAGCGGATCGCGCTCATGGCGGCCGGTTTGCCGACGCTGACGACGACGACCTCGCCCGTCCCTTGTTGCTGCCGGACCCGGAGCGCCTGCTCCACGGCGTACTCGTCATAGGGATTCATGACGAACTTGACCGACTCATCAAAACCCGTCCCGCCAATGACGCGAATCGTGGCCGCAGTGTCGGGCACGTGTTTGACGCAAACGTAGATCTGCATTCCTCCCCCCTTCAGGAAGACGTGACGAGGGTCGTCGATGGAGTCTGATTGAGGACTCCTCCGCCCCCTCGATGAATCGAGGGGCCAATGAGAGATGTCTCCTCTTCACATGCGCTCCGAAGGCTGGTTGCTATTCGTTCTCCAGGTGGGCGAACTCCGGCGGCATTTCCGTCTTCGCCGCGCCCGCCGTGCAACGAGGGATGGCGGCGAGGAGGTCGGGCATCCGGTAATAGGGAACGGTCACGATGAGTTCGTTCGGATCGTAGCGCTTCATTTTTCTCGCCGTGTAGTCCAGCAGACTCACGTTCACCTCTCCGGAGACGAGGGGATAGCCGATCGCCATGTGGCAGGCCGAGCCGACCATCTCCACCTTGGGGGATATCCCGTTCGAATAGGTGGCCAGCGTCACCAAGCGGCAGGCTTGCTCGGCGCTGCAAAGGAACAGGACGAGGTCCGGCTCCGTCTCCGCCGCTTCGAGGGGCGCGAAGAGAACTCGATCGGCCAAACCGAGCGGCGGCTGGGTGGTCAGCGCCATGGCGCGGTGAAAAGCGGCCACGGAGCAGAACAACTTCTCGCCGTGAACGAGGAATCTCTGAAGCGGGCGGGCCTGTTCTCCCGACGGACGCGGGCGGAATCCGAGATAGACGGCGCCTCCCGGACACGCGCTGTTCTTCTCTGCTAGGCAGACGGTTTTTCCGTCGCGCGCGTCCTTTATTGTCTGACAGACCCAATGCTTTCCCGGCGAGGGCTCGCGCCCGGGGTCGATGCTGAACGTGATCGCGACGGGACTGCCTTTCAGGCCCAACGTTTCCTTCAATGTCTTCGACCATTCTTGCCAGATCATGGTTCTCCTCCTTCTGAAGACTTTGCGCCGGGCAGGTTTCCCGCGGAATGCGGTCTCAGTCGGCGCTGTTCACCGGCGCGCGTCTCGAACTCGATAACTGTTGCTTCCGGGCGCCGCAGACGTGTCTCCGGCTGGGTCGGATCCAGCGCGAGGGGCGTCGCATACCGAACGCGACAAACGCCCGGCCTCTTCGACCGGATCAAGGCTTCTTGCAGTCGGCCTTCGCCCCAAACCATGTCGATCTCGAACCCGCCGCGTGCGCGAAGGCCCTTCACCCAACCATCCGGCCAGGCCCCGGGCAGGGCGGGCAAGAGATGGATCTCTCCCTCGTGGCTCTGCAGCAGCATCTCGGCCACGCCCGCCGTGACGCCTTGGATGGCCTGGTTCCCCTCGAAGGAAGGCGCGCGATCGCTGTCATCCGGCTGCGGGTGGAGGCTCGTGCTGGTCAGCATGCGGCGGAGAATCCCGTAGGCCCGGTCGCCTTCCTGGAAACGGGCCCAGAGATTGATTTTCCACGCCCCCGACCAGCCCAGCGCCTCGTCGCCGCGCGCCTCCAGAGACGTGCGGACAGCGGCCGCCAGTTCGGGGGTGGAACGCGGCGTGATCTGGGCGCCGGGGTAGAGGCCGTAGAGATGGGAGAGATGGCGGTGGGTGTCCTTCGGGTTGTCCCAGTCGCACAGCCACTCCTGCAACTGGCCCCAGCGGCCGATCTGATCCGGGGGCAGTCTGCGCCGGGTCTGCATCCACCGCTGCCTCAGGTCGGCGTCCACGCCGAGGATCTCGGCCGCTTCCGCGCAGTTGGCGAAAAGGTCCCGAAGGAGTTGGTTGTCCATCGTGGGCGCCATCGTGACGGAGATCATCTCCAGACCGGGAGGCACGAAGCCGTTCTCGGGCGAAGAGGAAGGACACGTCACGAGCCAGCCATGCTCCGGCGCCTCGATCAGGTAGTCGAGATAGAAGTCGGCGGAACCCTTCATCAGCGGATAGATGCGCTTCAGGTAGTCCGCGTCCGGATCGAAGAGATAGTGTTCCCATAGTTGTTGGAGAAGCCAGGGACCCGACATAGGCCACACGCCCCACGATCCGTCCGTCGGCGCGCAGTTCATCCAGGCGTCCGTTCCGTGGTGCGAGACCCATCCCTTGCAGCCATAGAGTTCCTTGGCCGTGCGCCGGCCCGCTTCGGACAGACACTCCGTGAAGAGCAGGAGGGCCTCGTTCGTTTCGGGCAGATTGCAGCTCTCCGCGGGCCAATAGCATTCCTGGATGTTGATATTCAGGGTCCATCGCCCCTGCCATCTCCCCTCGAGATTGTTGAGCCAAATGTTGTGATTGTTGAAGGCCAGTGTGCCGGGGCGAGACGCCGCCAAAAGCAAGTAGCGGCCATACTGGAAGTATTGGGCGGCGAAGTGCGGGTCCTCGCCGCCGCGACGGAGTTCTTCGAGACGGGTGGTCGTGTCCTCTTTTTCGGCGCCGTTCTTTCCGAGAAAGAGTTGGCAGGCGCGGAATCTCGGCTGGTAGTCGGCGAGGTGGCGGGCGCGCAGCTCGGCGTAGGACTTGCGCGCGGCCAACATGTAGCCGCCGCAACGGCCGCCGGGGTCGGTGCTCACGTCGTCCCAACGCTTGTAATTGGTCGCGGCTGCCAGGATCAGCGTGGCCGCATCCGCCTTCTCGACCTCGATCTCGGCCCCACGCCCGTCGGCGGGGGCGCTCGGCGCGACAGCCTTTGCGTCGCCTCCCTCCGCGATGACGCGCAGGCGGGCTTCCCACCGCATTCTCCCCGGGACAACGCGGTCCGCGTATGGGACGTCCACTGTCCCCCCCTGCATGACAAGCGTGTCCTCGCCCGAGCCGCGGCTTCGGGCGCTCGGCTGAACGCTGCCGAGCCGGGCGCGAAAGGAAACCCGCTGAGGTTTGTCGCACGTAATGCGCATGACGACGACTTGGTCGGGAAAGCTCGCAAACGTTTCGCGCACATACCTCGCCCCGCCGGCGCGATAGGACACCCGAACCAAGGCCGTGTCCATGTCGAGCTCGCGGCGGTACTCTCCGGGCGCGTCCTGGTCTTCGAAGAGGATTCGCAGTTCCCCCACGGGCTGATAGTGCTGCACGGAGCGGGGGACGCTCAGGAACTTGGCGGAGAGATCCAGCGCCTTCTTGTGTTCGCCGGACAGGATGGCGCGCCGCATTTCGGCAAGCGTCTTCAACCCCTCGGAATTGTTCGGATTGTAAGGCCCTCCGGACCACAGCGTCTCGTCGTTGAAGGGAACGCGCTCCTCGGGGACGCCGCCGTAGACCATGGCCGCCAGGCGCCCCGTGCCGATCGGGAGGGCCTCCCAGTACGTTGCCGCGGGCGCGCGATACCACCATGCCATGTCGCCCGACGCCGCGACTGTGTTTTCCGCCATCGTCGCCCGAGACTCCTCTCGACTATCTGGACCGCCCTTTGTCGCGGTCTCCGCCGCCGGGGCCCGCGCCGCGAAAACGCACATCGCGAGAAGAAGAGCAGACAGCGCCTCTGTTCGTATAGGCCGCTTTAGCCCACTCCGATCGCGGCGTGAACCGGCGCGGAACCCGCCGCTCTCATGCGTCATGTTTTGCCTCTGCGGTTCGACTCTCGCCTAGATTCCGGCGGGCCCGTCCTCGCGCTGTCCGAGCTCCAATTCTCCCCCTGGAGGGGAATCTATTCCTCCGCCGAATTGCCGTCAAGAGGCGTTGCATCTCGTCCAGCGATTCCGCAACTTGGGCTTTGGTTGGGGGTGAAGGTGGGGATCTGGCGCTGGGGCTGTTGGGTTTTGGGGAGGATTGCACCTGGGCGATCGGGTGGAGGAGATTCGCGGAGGTCTCTTCGGCCGCTTTCGGCCCGG
>DATKZW010000707.1:0-7263 GCA_035527775.1 Sumerlaeia bacterium
CTGAAGGCTGTCGTCCGTTTCCTGCTTTCCGGCGATCGCTTGGATCCGATTCACCGAGACCACAAACTCGTCGGGGAGTTTCGGGGCCGTCGGGAGCGCCATGTCGAATTCGACTATCTGCTCGTGTAGAAGGTGGCGGAAGACCAGATCGTCTTCGAGCGCACGGGCGCCCACTCGGACCTGTTCAGAGAATGATCGGCCGGGGCTGTTGCGGGATGACGAGCGTCCCGCACGAACGGCTCCGGCGGAGAGGCGTCGCATCCGACAACCTCACAAGAGGGCGTCAAGGAAGAAACGACGCATTCATGCAAGGGTAAACGGCTTGACCCCTCTCCATGGGGCTTGGTGAAGAGGCAAGAGAAAAACGTTTACACTCGCCACGCGGCTTGGGGTCGGCGCTGCTTCGTACAAGGAGAACACGCCATGGGGAATCCCGTGGGAACAACACTGCAATCCGCAGTTTGCCTTGCCATCGTCTGTGTCGCTACGGCTGTCGCAGCCGATGTCTCGGTCGTCCCGCGGCCGAAGAAGATCGCGACGGGGGAAGGAGTCGTCGCGCTTCCCGTGAAGTTTGCCATCGTGATTTCCCCCGGGGCGACGGATACGGAGCGTTACGCCGCCGAAACGTTGCGGAAGGATTTGCGGACCTGCTTCGATGTCAGGACGACGATTCAGGAGCGGACGAAGACACAAGAACCGGGAATCTACATCGGCACGGCGGTGTCCTTCCCGGCGGCGCACAAGGAGCTGGGAGGGAAGGCCCGCGCCGCTTCCGACGGACTCCCGAGCCGGGAGGGCTATGTGATCGCCCTGGCCGGTTCGCGCCGCGAGCCGAAGGTCTTGGTCGTCGGCGCGAGTCGCGTGGGGGCCATGTACGGGTGCTTCACGTTGACCCAACTCTTCTCGAAAAGCGGCGAGCGACTCGAATTGCCGGCGGACCTGTACATCGAGGACTGGCCCGTGATGGAAACGCGCGCGCAGGTGGACGCGCCCGGCGATCTCAGTCCGGAAGGCGTCGCCCGCCTGGACCATCTTGCCCGATGGCGCATCAACGCCATCTACTATCAGCATTTCTATCCCTACATGGCGGTCTACGAAAACGGCGAGCGAAAGACGATCGAGTGGACGCACCACGTCCGGCCGGACCTGAAAGACATCGTTCGCGAGGCGCACGTGCGGGGCATCACGGTCTACGGCTGCATCGGCGCGCGTTGGGCGCCTTACGAGTGGTACTTGGGAGAGCCCCTCACCTTCAAGAACCCGAAGCACCTGGAGACGATCTTGCCGATTTTCGACGAAATGGCGCAGGCGGGGGTCGACGGACTCATGTTTCTCTTCGACGACATCCAGGAGAACGTCGGACCGGAAGACCTCGGGCGCGAGCACGTCGAGTGGATGCGGGGGATCAAGCGGATCGCGCAGAAGTACGGCCTCGAACGGGTCATGATGTGCCCGACGCACTACTGGAAGGGATGGAAGCCCGCCTACTACAAGCCCTTCGGGGAGGCGGACGATCTCGCCGACATGCGCATGTACTTCTGTCCCTTCGACACGGAAGAGGTGCGCCGCGTGAAAGAAGCCGGCCTCCGCAACTACGAGTGGTGGCAGAACGGCGTCTATCCTTTCTCGAACCCGTACGGTCTCTGGGGCGGCATCAACCGCGTCGAGTGGGGATGGTACGGGGGCGACAGCCCGGAAGTCCTGCGCGAGATCCGAACGCTCCCCGAGCGCACGCGCCACGCGTGGCTCTGCAACGGCGGCGACGTCGTCATTCCGGTTTGGGGTCACTACCTTTGGGACCCGGCGGCGTACCAGCCGGCCGAAATGGAGCGCGCCGTGGCCGAGGTTCTCTTCGGTCGGGGCGCCGCGGCGCCGCACCTCTCGGTCGTCGAGCACATCCGCGGCTGGTCCCGGATGCTGGGCACGGCGGACGGCACGGGCGCGGAGTTCGAGGCGTCGACCGAGCGGGCGCGCGAGCGACTGGCCCTGCTGAAGCCGATCCTGCTTCAGGCCGAGCGCCCCGGCATGCTGCCGATGGAAAGCCGGCTTGACTATTGGCAACGCCTCGAAAAGGACCTCGACACTCTGCTTGAGAAAGCCTATGTTCCCTTCACGGCCCTGGATCCGGGGAAGCATGAGGACTCGGTGGAGTTGAAGATCGTGAGCCGGCGCAGCGGCGTCGCGTTGCGCTACACGCTCGACGGAACCGAGCCGACGCTGGAGTCGCCTCTCTACACCGGGCCGCTCCAGCTCACGCGCTCGGCGACGATTCGGGCCAAAGCGTTCCTGGACGGGAAGGAGAAGGGCGAAGCCCGGGCCACGCTCCACAAACACGACGCCAATGGCCGCAAGGTCGCCTACGCCAAGCCTTACTCCGAGAAATACCCAGGAGGCGGAAGCGGAGGCCTGACCGACGGAATTCGCGCGTCGACGGATCACGGCGACCGGGCGTGGCAGGGATTCGAGAAAGACGATCTGGACGCGACCATCGACCTGGGCCGCGCGGTGAAGATCCGGGAAATCCGCGTAGGATTTCTTCAGAACGTGGCGCCGTGGATTTTTCTCCCCACCGAAGTCGAATTTGCCGTTTCGACGAACCGCAACCGTTTCGACTCCGTGAAACGTCTGCCCAACAAGGTCCCGAACACGAAGAGTGGCGCCTTCATCGAGGATTTCGTGGCGGAATTCGGCGGTCAATCGGCGCGTTATGTTCGCGTTCGCGCCAAGAACATCGGCGTCTGTCCTCCCGGACACGGTCACGCGGGCGAGAAGGCGTGGCTTTTCGTTGACGAGATCCTGGTGAATTCGGACGAAGACGATCGGGAACGGTAGGGGACGCATCTTGTTGCCTCGGCTCCGCACGCAACGAAGGATCAAGGACGGCCGCCAAACGCCCGTCTTCGCCCTTGACACCTCCCGCCACGCGGCCATAATCGATTCGCAGGCCGTATGGGAAGCGACAGAACCCCCAAGCCCGGCGCCCGCGCGCAGCGGGCGCAGACCGCCGCTGATTTCGAGCGTTCGGCGTCACGCAGAGGCTGCCAGAGGAAAAGGAGATTGGCGCATGATTGAGGAGATCGCGGCGCAGGAACTGAACGCCGAACGTTTTATCAATGAGAAGGTCAAGGAAATCAAGGACGCCGTGGGGGACGGAACGGCGATCAACGCCCTGTCGGGGGGCGTCGATTCGTCCACGGTCACGATGCTGGGGCGCCGCGCCTTAGGGGAGCGGCTCCGGACGGTCTTCGTCGAGAACGGCCTCATGCGCCAGGGCGAGCCGGAGCAGGTCGCCGGGTTTTTCCGGGACCACGGCGTCGCGGTCGAAGTGGTCGACGCGCGCAGAGAGTTCTTCGCGGCGCTCAAGGGAATCACGGACCCCGAAGAGAAGCGCGAGGCCATTACGCAGACCTTTTACCGAAACGTCTTCGGGCGGATCGTCAAGGAGAGCGGCGCGAAGTTCCTTCTGCAGGGGACAATCCTGACCGACGTCGACGAGACGGTGGCGGGGATCAAGCGGCAGCACAACGTCTTCGAGCAGCTCGGCATCGACCCGGAGGAGGCTTTCGGCTACCGTATCGTCGAGCCGCTCATTCAACTGCGCAAGGACGGAGTTCGAAAGGTCGGCGAGGCCCTCGGGCTTCCGGCCGAGATCTTCGACCGCATCCCATTCCCGGGGCCGGCGCTCTCGGCGCGCGCGATCGGAGAGGCGACGCCCGAGCGCATCGAGACGGTGCGCAAGGCGACCGTCGTCGTCGAGCGGGCGCTCGAGGGGACGGGCGCTTTCCAGTACATGGCGATCCTTCATGAAGACCGCGTGACGGGCATGCGCGACGGCCGGCGCGATTTCGGTCAGCAGATCGAGGTGCGCTGCTGGAACAGCGTCGACGCGCGGACGGCGACGCCGACGCGACTCTCCTTCGACGTCCTGGAGGAACTGGCCCGCGACATCATTCGCGAGGTCCCCGGCGTCGTCAGCGTGACGTACAACATCGCGCCGAAGCCTCCTTCAACGATCGAGGCGGTCTGAGGGCGCCTCCGGGCCGCAAGTCGGAGCGCGCTAGAAGCCTGGCACTTTGACCGTCTCCCCCGTCTCGGCCGACTGGACGACGGCGGTGACGACGCGGACGGCGCGCAGGCCGTCTTCGCCCGTCGGAAGGGGGCCGAAGCCTTGCCAGTTGCTCGGCGTGTCGGTTTCCTCGGCGATGGCCTGGAGGTAGAGGTCGGTGTCGGAGCGTTCGCCGAGCTTTTCGAGTTCCAGGTAGCCGCGCTGCTTCTCACCGTTGCAGGTGGGATCGGGGATCATCTGGCTCTTGATGGCGAGTCCCTCGTCAGCCAGCGCCTTGGCGACGGCGTGGACCTTGTCCTCGGGGACGGCGCTGTCGACCATGGCGCGCCAGCCCTCGGTCGCGCCGTAGCCGGGTCGGCGGCGGGCGATAACGCTGCCGGTCGCGCCGCCGATCGAGAGGTAGAACTCGACGAGGGGCTCGATGTGCTTGACCCACTCGGCCTTGATGCGGCTCTTCAGGCCGTTGTCCCAGTAAAGGTAGGCGTCGTAGAGATCGGGCGTGAAGCCGAGGACGACTTCCTGCTTGATCGCGTGGACCGCCTCGATGCGCGCCGGGGCGAAGAACCAGTGGAGCAGGTCGACAATGTGGGGGAAGAGGAACTGGGCCGTGGAGGAGCCGGCGGCCCATTCGCGGCTGCGGCCGCCCCAGAGGCGGTAGGGGACGCTGATATTGTCGTCGAGGGTGGACTCGGCGAAGACGGGCCTGCCGATGAAGCCTTCCTGAATCACGCGGTGGGTGGCCATGAAGAGGGTGGCGAAGCGATTGGCGAAGTTGACGAAAACGCGCACCTCCGCCTTGTCGGCGGCCGCCAGCATCTCGTCGGCGTCCTCGTTGGTCGTGGCGAGGGGCTTTTCGAGGATGATGGCCTGGACGCCGGCGTCGATGGCCTGGAGGAAGGGCTCCTTGTGCAGGTTGTCCGGCGTGGCGATGACGGCCACGGAAGGCCTCTCGGCGTCGAACATTTCCTGGGTCGAGCCGTAAGGCGCGGCGCCGACCTTCTCGGCGAGTTCGCGGGCCGCGTCCGCTCTCAGGTCGGCGATCCCGGCGACCTCGGCGAGGTCGTTTGCGGCGCACACTTCCGCATGATGGCGGCCGAGAAACCCGGCCCCCACGACTCCCACTCGAATCTTGCCCATGATGCGTTTCCTTTCCGTTTGTTCTGCCGGGGCCGGGTCGGGACCGGCTTTGCGCCGCTCACTCCCGCATGACCGCATCGAGCCCCTCGACCGCATCGAACCCCTCGACCCCCGCCCGCAGATTCGCCCGCCCAAAGGCGGGAATGCGGCTGCTCATATCCTCCGGTCGCGCCTCGACGCGGGGGATGCTATATCCTGCTCGGCCCGATGTCAACGCTTTCGGCGCGCTTCCGCCGCTCCTCTTCCATCGGTTTCGTGGAGCCCCCGGCGACGCTCGGCAGATCGCGTTTTTTTCCATTGCATTTCTTCGGATCGGCCCCTATAGTTCCTCCCCTTGCGCTTCCTGGAAGGACGCCAGGAGGGAAGGAGAGTCTGCAAGCATGACGCAGGAGAGCAGGGCGCCTCGCGTGTTCGGGGGCAGCGCCAGCAAACGCTTGGTGCAGTCGATCTGCGGCTATATGGGCATTGAGATCGGCCGCAACGAGGCGAATCAGTTCTGCGATGGCGAGACCTCGGTGAAGATCCACGACAACGTGCGGGGCTGCGACTGCTACGTGGTGCAGTCGACCTGTCCGCCGGTCAACAGCCATCTGATGGAGTTGTTAATCACGATGGACGCTATGCGGCGCGCCTCAGCGGCGAGCATCACGGCCGTCATTCCCTACTACGGCTACTCGCGCCAGGATCGCAAGGACCAAGGGCGCGTGGCGCTCACGGCCAAACTGATCGCGAACCTGATTGTCACCGCGGGCGCCGACCGTGTTCTGACGATGGACCTGCATTCGGGCCAGATCCAGGGTTTTTTCGATATCCCGTTGGATCATCTCTACGCTTCGCCCATCATGGTCCGCCATATCAAAAGCCTGAATATACCCGACTTAGCGGTGGTGAGCCCCGACGTGGGCAACGTCAAGCGGGCGCGCGCGTACTCCACGCTGCTGGACGCGCCGTTGGTCATTGTCGACAAACGCCGCCCGAAGCCGAACGTATCCGAAGTCGTCAACATCCTGGGCGAAGTCGAGGGCTGCAACGTTCTGCTTTGCGACGACCTGATAGACACGGCCGGCACGATCTGTAGCGGCGTGGCCGCCTTGAAGGAGCGAGGCGCGAAAGACGTTTACGCCGCCTGCACCCACGCCGTGCTGAGCGGTTCCGCCCGCGAGCGTCTCGCCGAGACGGGTCTGAGAAAACTGTTCATCACCGACACCATTCCCCCGAGAGAGCCCGAGCCCCTCGACATCATCGAGGTCGTTTCGATCGCCCCCCTCTTTGGGGAGGCGATCGGGCGAATCCATAGGAAGCAGTCGGTGAGCTCGATGTTCGAGCAAGCGCGAGGATGAGCACATGGAAAGAACTTCTTTGCACGCCAAGATTCGCACCGGGTCAGGCAAGGGGGCGAACCGCCGGCATCGCGCCAGTGGCCAGATTCCGGCCGTTCTCTACGGCCAGGGCAAGACGCCGACGATGTTGTTGGTCGATGAGCAAGGTTTCCGTCGGGCTACGGCAAAGATGGGGGACGAAATGGTTCTGTTCGACCTGGCCGTGGACGGGGCGGACATTCAGAGGCAGATAGCCGTGATCCGCGAGGCCCAGCGCGACCCCGTCACCGAGCGCGTGATCCATTTGGATTTCCTGCGGGTGGACATGGCCAGGCCTCTCGACATTGATATTGCCGTTCACGAGAAGGGGGTCCCTGTGGGGCTAGAGGACGGCGGCGTCCTTGAGCAAGTCGTTCGCGTGGTGCGGCTGCGCTGTTTGCCGGACAGGATTCCTTCCCATCTCGAGGTGGATGTGTCGGGTCTTCGGGTGAACGACGCGATCCATGTGGGGGAGCTGGCTTTTGAGGAGGGTCTGGAGATCCTCTCACCCCCGAGCGACGTTGTCTTCCACGTGATCCCGCCGCGCAAGGTGGAGGAAGTGAAGGAAGAGGCGGCGGCGGGGGCGGAGGAGATCGCGGCCGAGGCCCCCGAAGAGGGAGGGAAACCGACGGAGGAGCGGACCGAGGGCGCATGAAACTGATCGTGGGCTTGGGCAACCCGGGCCGACGCTACCGCTCCACC
>DATKZW010000708.1:0-4676 GCA_035527775.1 Sumerlaeia bacterium
TGGAGCAGTCCATCGAGGATGGATTGCTGGCATTCGTTCACCGGGCGAACAACGACGAGACCCGCGAGGAGATCACGAACACCATTCGGGCCTTCCTCTTGGTGCAGTTCCGGGCCGGGGCGTTCCGTGGCGACACTCCAGGGTCGTCCTACTTTGTGGACGCGTCCGAGGAGATCAACCCGCCGACCGAGGTGAGCCTGGGGCGCCTGAACGTGCGTGTCGGTCTCGCCACTAACCGTCCGGCCGAATTCATCATCTTGAAGTTCTCGCAGGACCTTCGCGATCTCCAGGCCGAATTGGCGGCCAGCGCGTAACGTTGAGTTTGTGCCCGGTCGTCGGGCGGAGGTAAATCATGGCCGACCTTATTGGTGTCCCCATTGTCCCGAAGCAGCAAATGCGCTTCACGGTTTCGATCCCTGGGGTCCAGGGAGCGAAGTTCCGCGACATGTCGGAACTGTCCGCCGATGTCGCAGAGTCCCAGATTTTCCACGGCGGGAGCCCGATCCCGTTCAAGGCTCCGGCGCGGGTCACCATGTCCGACGTCACCCTCTCGCGTGGCGCGATCAACAACGGCTCGCTGTTCCGTTGGTACGCCGACACCGTCGCGGGCATCATCACGGGCGCTGCCCCCGAGGCATTCAAGCGCCCGATCAACATCTTTGAGCGCAGTCGGTCCGGCAAGGTCGTGAACGTGTGGAACTTGATCGGGTGCTGGGTCAAGAAGTACGTGGCGGGCGAGTGGAACAACGAGAGCGATGACTTCGTGATCGAGCAAGTCACCCTCGCGTACGACTACTTCGTCCCCGTCCGCCTGGAAGGCGCGCCCACCCCGGAAGCGTTCGGGGTCATCGCCGCCAACCTGGGCTAGTAGTCAATTTCGCGGCGTAAGCCGCCCGTTATGTTGCGTTGGGAGAAACC
Organism: Sumerlaeia bacterium; assembly: GCA_035527775.1. Taxonomy (GTDB): domain Bacteria; phylum Sumerlaeota; class Sumerlaeia; order UBA8349; family UBA8349; genus DATKZW01. Next base: position 919 of record DATKZW010000708.1, read on the forward strand.
ATGTTGCTGATCGAATGCCCCTCTGGGCTCAAGGGGGAGATGCGCGGTCTCACCGTGGCCGAGGAGGACCTGATCCTCCAGTTCAGTTCTGGCGGAAAAGCCAAGACCGACGAAGCCTTCAAGAAGCTTCTCTCCCGATGCTGGGTCCGCACGGTCGACGTCGGGCCGTATTCCAACATGACGCCCGAGCAGCCGCTGGACGTGGACGAGATTCTCGTCTGCGACACCTTCTACATGATGCTCCAGCTTCGCGTTCTCTCCTATGGGAACGAGTTGGACGTGCGCAGCCAGTGCCCGAACGGGCACGGATGGGAAGCCACGATCGACCTGGCTGGGATCAAGGTGTACGACTTGCCCCAGGACTCGCGTGACCGACTGGCGAAGGGGATTCCGTTCGAAACCACCCTGCCCGTCACCGGGCGCACCGTGAAGTACAAGCTGCTGTTCTACGGCGACGAAGTGGCGGCCATCAAGAACCTGAAGAGCGGCAGGGACGATGTTTCCACGGAGACCCTGCGGCTCCGGATCGTGGAGATTTCCGGCTTCGACCCACAGACGCATGTCGACACCGAGACCGGGTTGGACATCCGGAACTTCATCCGATCCCTGCCGGTGGCTGATTCATCCGCCATCCGTGACGCCATGGACGACGTTGACGGCGGCGTGGAGACTGAGTACGAGGCCATCTGTGACCAGTGCGACGCCCTGTCGATGGTGTCAATCGAGCAAGCCGTAAATTTTTTCGGTGCGAGGAAGGGACGAAAGAAGCGTGGCTCTCGACCGTCGCGTACATGATTTCGCGCCCTCCCTACGCCACCTCCTTCAATATTGACTACGAGCAACTCATGCGACTTCCGGTGTCCCGCCGGAACGAACTGCTGGATATACTGAAACAGGTGCGCGGGAAAGAGGCTGCCGCCTGGAAGAAGAAGTAGGACATGCCCAAAGGACTGACACTTCCGGTTGTCGTTGTCTTTAGGCGTATTGGCGGCTCCGTTCTTCGTCAGTTTGGTCGCGACGTCAAAGCCTCGACGGACCACGTTGACAAGTTCGCCAAGGGCATGGGGGTCAGTTCCGGGGTCGTGACCGGCGCGATGCAGGCGATCGCGGTCACGACGGCGGCAGCGGGCGCGGCCCTGGTCACGGCGGGCGCCAAGGCCGGTGTGTTTGAGCAGTCGATTCAGGCGGCGGCGTTTGCCACGGAAGCCGCGACGTCTGAGATCCAGGGACTCCGGAATGCGGCGCTTGACGTCGGCCTGGTCTTGCGCGGAGTGGGCGGGACTGACGCCGCCAGGGCGTTGCGAGAGATCGGCGCAGAGGGGTTGAGCGCGGCGGAGGCCGCGCTGGTCCTGGCCCCCGCCATCGACTTGGCACGCGCCTCGTTCTTCGAGTTGTCGCCCGAAAAGGCCGGTGGCTTGCTCGTGCAGACGATGCGTATTTTCGACATCGAAACCAGCAAGGCGACCGACACCGTCGACAAACTCACCCGCGCCTCCACCGTGTCCGCCATCCGCCTGGAGAAACTCAACCTATTCATGGGTATCGCAGCGACGGGGGCGCAGGCGTTCGGCGCCTCGCTCACGGACACCCTGGCGGCGGCATCGCTCATCCGGGGCGTCATCCCCCGCGTGGAGCGTGGTTCGACGGCGTTGCGTGGCCTGTTCGATGACCTTGCGGACTCGACGCGCCAGCAGAAGCTTGAAACGGAACTGGGCGTCAAGGCGATCAACAAGCAGACCGGCGAGTTCCGGAACATCTTCGACATCATCATGGATGTCCAGTCGGCGACAAAGGGCATGACGAACGCCCAGCGTGAAGCCAAACTCCAGAACGTGTTCCAGATCGAGGCGATCGCGGGCCTTCGCGCCGTCATGGTGGCGATGGAAAAGGGGTACAAGACATCGACTGGACAGATCCTCAAGGGCGCTGCCGCGCTGGCGTTCCTGCGCAACGAGATCGACAATTCGCAGGGTGCAACGGCGGACCTTGTGGCGCGACAGAGAAATACCTTCAAGGGCGGGCTGGAGGCCATGAAGGCGGGACTTGAGAACTTCGCGATCGGCATTGGCGACATGCTGTTCTTCCTGGGGTTCGCTTTCCAGGCCGTCGGCGCCGTGTTGGGGTTTGTCGGCAAAACGCTCACCAACATGAACCCGGTGTTCAAGGTGCTGTTCGGGACCTTGTTGGTCGGCGTGGTCGTCGCGGGCATGGTTGCGGCGGGCGTCCTCGGTATCGCCCTCGCCTTCGGGTCCTTGCAGGCCGCCGGGATCTTGGCGACGCCCGCCGTAATGGCAGTGTTCGGCGCCATGCAGGCGGGCATCTTGGGCGTCTGGGCCGCCCTGGGGCCAGTCGGGGTGGCGATCGTCGCCATCTTCCTCGTGGTGAGTGCCATCGCGGCAGTCTGGGCGGCGTGGACCGGGTCAGAGGCGCCGAAGGTCCCGAAGCTCGCGGTAGCCGGGGGAGTGTTCAAGGGCGCGGGCGGAAGCACGCCACTTGCGCCCGGCGGGGCGTCGGGCTCTATCTCCACTGGGCGGGAGCGAAGGGCGCACGAAGCCAGCGTACAGGCGGGCGGGGCCACCGATGGCAGTATCTCCGGGGAGGCGGGTCTCGCCATCCTGAAGCAGATTCGCGACGGACTTGCGAGCCAGTCCTTGGTGATGGACGGGGAGAAGGTGGGCGAGTTGCAGAGGGCGCGTGAGGCGCGAATCGCGGCCAGGCAATTCGCTCGCCCGGCGAGCAGGCTGTAAGTCATGGCGAATTTCGCACGAGCGTCGATTACCAATATCCACAGCGGAGAGAAACTGGAGTTCCAGTTCAATCCGGTGCAGTGGACGGAGCAGGTACAGGCGTCGTACTCAGGGGACCAAGTTCTCTTCGGTACGCGCGACGCCGTGCATTGGACCGGCACGCGCAGCATGAAGGTGCCGCTGGAACTCATCTACATCCTCACCGGCTCGAACGCCATGAACAGCGGCGGCCCCGGCAGTATCTCGAAGATCGCTTATCACGAGAATCTCGTCCGCGAGGACCAGTCCTCTTTGGCTGACGTGGAGCGCTTTTTGAAGGCGCTGATGTACCCCGATCCCGACCTGGAGTCGTACTCCCCGCCCGACATCATCTTTGAGTGGCCCGGCGTGACCCGCATCTTCGCGAGAGTCACCGATTTGGAGATCACGTATGAGCAGTTCGACATCGAGAACCTCGCCCCGCTCATGCTTCGCGCCAAACTCAATTTGACCGAAGTGAACCCCGACAACATCACGGCTTCTGGCGTGCGAGTTTTTGGGTCGTTGCGGGCCACTGACACTCAGATCCCGAGTTCCGTGCAGGGAGCCAAGAATCTGGCGTCCCCGACCCGGCGCTTTATGACTGAGTCGGTGCCGGTGGATGGAAGCGAGAACGGGTAATGGCCGTTCCGTCACTTACCTCCAGGCTCCTCAACACCTTCCTTACGAGCGACGGCTATGGGCGTCGACTGTACGAGGTCCGCAAGGCGATGTCGCGCTCGCGTGGACTCGGTACGCGCCGGTTTGTGCTAGCCGAAGGAGCCACACTGGCTGATGTCGCCTTCGATGTCTACGGCGACCCACGCCTCTACTGGGCTATTGCGGACTTCAACGGCATCTTCGACGTCACCACGGAACTGACGGCTGGGATGGAACTGGTCATCCCGTCGCTTGACGCTGTGAAGCGGTATCTGTCTAGGTCGGCCCTAGAGCGGATCGACTGATGGGTAGTGACCCCCGGTTCCTCCTCAA